>JAAZJV010000251.1 GCA_012800135.1 Clostridiaceae bacterium
CCCATCATCGCACCAAATATCGCGTCAGTCCTCATCCGATCAGGCCACTATTATCTCTGGACCGCGCCCGACTTATAAGGATTCATCAGATTCCCTGCTACCTTGGAAGGAGCAATCGGTCAATGATTCTCAGCCAAATCGCCTCTCTTGTCATGAGCAGCAGGACAACACTTCGAAGGCAAACAGGCTACAGTGGCAAGATCAGCAAGACAATGCTTCGAAGGATTGCTGTCATCCTTCGGCTGTACGAGAAATGGTTGAGGAGCCAAGGAAACAGACAGATAATAATTTACCAGTTCCGGCTTCGCCGGAGGGAGTCGATTGGATTACTCTTTACGACACTGCGTTGATTGAACAGCGCTTTGCGTATCGCGTCAGTTTTCTTGCATCGCATGAGCTGTCGGGGGATCTTCAAATGACGGAGGAGGAAACGCTTCGTGCCATCCGATCGACAGCTGCGGCGGAAGGGTTCGTGCCGGATCAAGATCAAGTCAATGCCTTGATGATGGCATTAACGCACTCCTTTTCTGTTTTAACCGGTGGTCCGGGAACCGGAAAAACAACGATTGTTCGATTGTTAACTCGGCTGTTACGGGAGCGCGGCGAAAATGTACAGCTTGCGGCGCCGACTGGACGCGCGGCACGTCGCCTTTCTGAAGTTTGTCAATTAAGTGCGAAGACGATTCACCGCTTGCTTTCTTTGCAAGTAATCGAGGATGGGCATGTTGATGCCGGTTTTTGGTTGGATGCGGAGGCGTTGGAGGCAGATACTCTTATCGTCGATGAATGCTCGATGATCGATATTTTCTTGTTTACGCGGCTACTCCACTCGGTGATTCCGGGCAGTCGTGTTCTTTTGATCGGAGATGCCGACCAGTTGCCATCGATCGGCCCCGGCCAGGTGCTAAGAGACTTGTTGAGCGCACCGTCGATTCCACACACGCGGCTTGATCGGATTTACCGTCAGGAAGAGCATAGGCTAATCGTCACAAACGCCCACCGCATCCTAAAAGGCGAGTCGTTAGAGATAGATCAAACGCTTGAATCGGATTTTCTTTTCATCCCATGTGCGAATGAAGAAGAAATGCAAAAGGGAGTACTGAAGCTTTGTAGCGAGGTGTTGCCCCACCATTACAAAGTAGACGGCATCTATGGAGCACAGGTGCTAACAGCAATTCGTCGTGGAAAGGCAGGGGTTTCAGAACTTAACGCCGTGTTGCAGAAATTCGCGCACAAAGGAATGGTCAGTGGATTAGAGGTGCACGGCGACACTTTTATGACAGGCGACAAAGTTATCCAGACAAAAAACCGCTATCAGCTGGAGTGGACGCTTCGGGGCACAGGCACCACGGGAAAAGGCATTATGAACGGTGAGATGGGTGTTGTTCAATCCGTAAGCCTGTCAAGGCGTAGCGTGACTGTTCTTTTTGAAGAAGAACGTGTTGCCGTTATCGAAGGTGAAGATTTAGATAGCCTCGATCTGGCTTATGCAACGACCGTCCATAAAGCGCAGGGGTCAGAATATCCGGTGGAAATCCTTGTCATCCCGGCAGGTTCTCCGTCTTTTTTGACGCGCAACCTGCTTTACACAGGTGTTACACGTGCCAAGCAGCATCTTTTCCTTTTGACACGAAAATCGACACTTTCAATGATGTTGAAAAACAACGAGGCAAACGAACGTGTCGGCGCATTACCATATTGGCTCAACATATTTGCTTAGTTTTGTGAGGAACACATAAGCTATAAATAAATGTGCACTAACCGAAACGTTTTATTAGCGGACTTTATCGTACTCCTAAAAACGAAAGACTAGTTCTGCCAAACAAGTTTTCCCGTACTCTCATAAAACAATAAAACTAGTTCAACCGTATTCGCCAAATACAAAAAGATCAGTGCTACTAAATTTGCGTAAAACAAAGAGAC
>JAAZJV010000252.1 GCA_012800135.1 Clostridiaceae bacterium
ATTATGGCGGAGAGTGTGGGATTTGAACCCACGGAGGGCTTGCACCCTCTCCGGTTTTCAAGACCGGCGCCTTCAGCCGCTCGACCAACTCTCCATGCTGACAACGTTGCCAGTTTACCGAAATAAGCGGTAGATTGTCAATGTCGGTAGCACTCGAGCCCTGCGGCAGCCAGCGATTCTGCAGATGCTTTTCCCGGACTAACGATGATCGAGTTGATTTCGATGGTTAACAATGAGATATTCGACGCAAGTATAATCACTCTTCTACAATACTTGAGGTGCGAGGCGCAACATATCTTACTCGCAAATAAAAGAGGTGTTCTGCCAAGAATGCAAAACACCCCTCCAGTTTTCCCAATATGTCACTGAACTAAGTGCCGGATGGCACACTCTGGTTGACGATAGGATGTCCATGATGCTGTGAGCAGGTCATTCGAAACACCGGCTCGCCGATTCATAGAATTTTCAATCAAAGAATTAGTAGTTGACCGCTCTTAGCTCGAAATAGGCTCGAGAATGGCTACACGTCGGGCAAATTTCAGGTGCTTTCTTACCAACATAGATGTGTCCGCAATTGCGGCAGAACCATACGGTCTCATCGTCATCGCGCTCGAAAACGATGCCTTCTTCAATGTTTTTGAGGAGGCGGAGATAGCGCTCTTCGTGGTGTTTTTCGACATCTGCGACTAAACGGAAGAGTTCAGCGATCTCGTCGAAACCTTCTTCTTCGGCATCTTTCGCGAAGTTCGGATACATTTCGGTCCACTCGTAGTTTTCTCCTGCGGCGGCATCTTTCAAGTTGACGGTTGTTTCCTTGGGAACGGCACCGCCCATGAGTTGTTTAAACCACATTTTCGCGTGCTCTTTTTCGTTTAAAGCTGTTTCGGTAAAGAATGCCGCGATTTGCTCATAACCTTGTTTACGCGCTTGAGACGCATAGTAATCGTACTTGTTGCGCGCCTGTGATTCGCCGGAAAAAGCTTCCCACAGGTTCGCTTCCGTTTTTGTTCCTTTAAGTTCTTTCATTTTATAATGCTCCTTTTTTAACATTATGTTTATCGTTATCTAATAGAAGAATATCCTAAATACAATATAGCTGCAAATAAGAAGAGTACTTTTTATTAAGGTGATTCGATAAGAAGACGAATGACAAAAAGCACGGTGCAGGAAGCAGGTAGCACCGAGTAGGTCATCCTTCTACGCGCCGTTGAGGGTGCATCCTTGAATTCCGGAAGGAAGAAGGCGAGCGGCAATGCAATGAGACAGCCTGCCATATCGAGTGTCATGAATCGTGTCGGAACGCCGGGCAGCTGTGAAAGAAGGGAAAAAACCAAGGTCAGAGCCGAAAGGATCAAGAGAGCGCGCCGGAAAGCCAACGTATCTTCAAAGAGAGTGCGTTCCATACGACGGCGTAACGCGATAAGACGCACGGAAGGCGGTGTTGTTTTTTCATGAGGATTAGGCGTTTCACGAAAGGCGATAAAAGCTAGCACGATGAAAGCTTGTCCGTATAGGCCATGCGAAAAACGAAAAAATAAAGTAGAAAACAGTGTTACACCAATTGTCAGGATTCCAGCGACGATGCCCATCACCGGGCGCATGCGATAGCGCAGCGGCTGGACAGGGATACCGAATTGGGGCGATTTCTCTTCGGAAGGATCGTCATCTTCCCTAGAGGAATCGAGTCTCTCTGCATTATCCGCCGTCATTGCTTGCATGACGAGATCTTGGCTGCAGCCGGTGATCATAGAGAGACCGGCAATCAACGCGATGGAGGTCGCATAGGTAAATAGCGCATTGTGTTCAGGAAAGTATACGTGTGCAAATCGGTCGGCAAGTAAGGTAACGAGCCCTGTTGCAAATGCCGCCGTGATCAACCGCAAAAAATAGAGAAAGTGATTTGTCGTACGACGGGCGCCGCGTGCTAAAAGAAGAGCGAAGATTCCAAACGCCGCGTGACCTGCAAGAGCCGGAATCTCACTAGGCAGTGTCCTGAAAAGAGCAGGGAAAAACAGATTACAGACATACAATAATGTGAGGATATAACCTGTGATTTGAATCACGAAAGAGCCTCCTTATGCGTTTTCGGAGCACAAGAATAGAGTTGTTTCTGCGCTTCTTATACAGGTTTAAGTTGCTCTTGCATGAAAAAATCCAACCATCAAGAATTGATTTTTCCTTGCTCACAACATTGAACTATTGTATCATGACGGCGTACTTCAAAATATTTTTTTGCCCGGATTTTCAATTACAATATTAGGGTCGGGAGAGACCATGGGATTAGGATTAAATATCGGAATTGATCTTGGAACGTCAAGCGTTCTAATTTATGTACACGGGAAAGGTGTCGTGTTGCGCGAACCTTCCGTTGTTGCTTTTAATACGCGAACGAATCGCGTTTTGGCGGTCGGAGAGCGGGCGAGCCTCATGCTCGGGCGGACGCCGGATATCGTGAAGGCGGTTCATCCGTTGCGCGAAGGCGTAATCTCTGATTTTCAGATTACGGAAATCATGTTAAAAGAATTCATCAGCCGCGTAAACACCGGCTTTTTGGCTCGTTATTTCAAGCCGACGATTGTGGTTTCGGTGCCCGGCGTCATTACGCCCGTCGAACAGAAGGCGGTTGAAGATGCTTGTCGCCACGCAGGCGCGCGAGAGGTGTACTTGATTCGCGAACCGATTGCCGCCGCCATTGGCGCCGGCATCGACATTACCCAAGCTTCCGGCAGTATGATCATCGATATCGGCGGAGGCACGACGGACATCGCGGTGATCTCGCTTTGTCGTCCCGTCGTGGACGCGTCGATCAAGGTGGCTGGAGACAAAATGGATGACGCCATCGTGCGCTACATAAGGCGTAAGCATAATGTGCTCATCGGCGAACAAACGGCAGAAGAACTGAAGATTAACATCGGCTGTGCCTATCCGCGCGAAGAAGAGCTGACGATGGAAGTGCGCGGCCGCAATCTGATTACGGGAATGCCGGCTATTCTGACTGTTACATCAACGGAGATGCTTGAAGCGCTGGAAGAACCGATCAGCGCAATATTTGAATCGGTGCACTCCGTCTTGGAGCAGACACCGCCGGAGCTGATGGCTGATCTCAGTCAACGCGGCATCGTCATGACAGGCGGAGGTTCACTGCTTTACGGTCTCGACAGAATGCTTGCGACACGTGTCGGCATCGAAGTGATCGTTGCCGAAGATCCGGTGTCGTGTGTCGCGATCGGAACGGGGATTGCGCTTGACATCATGGATCGATATGCTGATATCACGGGGTTTTAATGCGTTGTAGAACAGTTTGTGTTCCTTCCTCGCGTCTTCCACTCTGCAGCAATTCCCTGCAACAGGCGTACGGACGGAATAATACGGTGTTTTTCTGATAAATAGATCAAAAAACGTTGACGAGGCGCGAAAGTTTGTTTATACTGGCACGGATCCCCCCCAAACGGATGTTTAGAGATACAGTGATTTATCCGTTGGCGGTTGATCAGGGGGTTATATTCAACGCTCAGTTTATTTTCATCAAGAAAAAACGGATATGATTTTTAAAAATCACATAGGCGATCAATTCGTCAAATTAATTCAGTAGGGAGCTTTTATGGCACAACCTGATCTTCGCGGAAAAACCAAGAAGGATCTTGCCGCGATTGCGCACATCTCCGGTCTTCTTCAACCGACCGATACTAGCAGAATGACAAAACAGCAGTTGCTTGATTTTTTGCTCAGTGTCGCAGCTGATGCCGAAGAGGAAAACGGGCAAACATCGCTTTTGGTCGCGTCCGTTGAAACCTCTAAGGCGAGCAGTTCAAGTGACTCGGACAAAAGTACGGACGTCACTGTTTCGCCGGGCGAAACAGACGAATCAATAAAGACAAAGACTAGAAAGTCCGCGGTCGAATCCTACACGAAGGATGCTCCTTCAAAAACGAAGGCGAAGAAAGCATCTGCCACGTCCGATGAAAAAGACGAACCGGCAGCGGAAAAGACCGTAAAAGCTAATGACAGCGACGTTGAGAAGGAGACATCGCGCAAAACACCAGCTAAACGTGAGCCGTCAGAAGCGACATCGACAGATGAAGATGCGACAGACAGTGCTTTAGATGAAGAAGAGGCTGCAAGTGCGGATGAGCAAGAAGCGGACAAAAAATCAAAGCGCGTTCCTTCGAGTACACGTAAAATTACCGCGACATCTGCAAAAAAGAAGACCGTTCGTAAGATAAAGAAAATTAAAAGCGTACCCGCGAGCACAAAAGAGGATGGTTCCCTAGAAAACGAGGAAGACTTCGATAAAGGCGCTGATGCTCGTGTTACCGTCAGAGAAATCGTGCCGGTGACGGACGACAGCGTGCCGTCGGAGGAAGTCGACATTGTCGATGAAGGCGAAGAGCTAGAGGAAGATCGCGAGCGCGAACAGGAGATCGTGACCGGTATTCTTGAGGTTATGCCTGAAGGCTACGGCTTTTTGCGCGTTGAAAATTATATTCAAAGCAGTCGCGACATCTATGTGCCGCCGCAGTTTATTCGTCGTTTTAATCTAAGAGTCGGCGATGAAGTTACGGGGCCGGTGCGCCAGCAACGCGACAACGATCGGTACAAGGCGATTTACTATATACGTGAAGTCAACGGCATGACGCCGGATAAAATGATCCGTCGGCCGCATTTTGACCGTTTGACCCCCATTTATCCGAACGAACGCTACACGCTCGAAACGGGCAAAGAAGAACTCTCTACGCGCATCATTGACCTTGTTTGCCCGATCGGCAAAGGACAGCGCGGCATGATCGTATCGCCTCCTAAGGCGGGAAAAACAATCCTTTTGCAGAAGATCGCCAATGCGATATCCGTCAACAATCCTGAAGCGA
>JAAZJV010000253.1 GCA_012800135.1 Clostridiaceae bacterium
GGTACCGCCACGTGCGCGAGAGCCCTGTCCACTTGTAATCACACAAGGCCGACTGATATTGTGTTAAAAACGATGATGTTTTTAGGGGACACATAATGAGGCATAGATGTCTTGTTCGACTGCATCAAACACACGTTCAAAGGCAACGATTCATATCGTTTTTTGCCTTGAGCAGAGAGAAAGGAATGGATTATAACGATGAAAATGACGTTTCGTTGGTATGGGGAAGGCAACGATCCGATACCGCTGAAGTACATCAAGCAAATTCCCAATTGCTCCGGCATAATGGGCGTTTTGGACCAATACGCCGCGGGCGAAGTCTGGCCGGAAGATGTGATAGGGGATTACGTAAAGCACGTCAACGCTGCCGGTCTGGAAGTCGAGGTCATCGAGTCGGTCAACGTACATGAGGACATTAAATTAGGTCTTCCTTCGCGAGATCGATATATTGACAATTATCGGCATACCGTCCGCAATTTGGCCAAACACGGCATCAAAGTCATTATCTACAACTTTATGCCGGTATTTGACTGGCTGCGCACCGATTTAGCTCGCGAAATCCCGGAGGACGGCTCCAATTCCCTTTACTACGATGAGCAGGAGTTGCTGGGAATGACACCGCAAATGATCGTCGAAAGGACGGCGGAGACATCCGGCTTTACATTGCCGGGTTGGGAGCCTGAGCGTTTGGCGGATCTTGATCGCGTCATGAAGCTGTATGAGGGCGTCAGTCAAACTCAACTCTTGGAGAATTTCAAGTATTTTCTAGAGGGCGTCATTCCAACGTGTGAGGAAGTCGGTGTGCGCTTGGCCGTGCATCCGGATGATCCTGCCTGGCCGATTTTCGGCTTGCCGCGCATTGTACATACGAAGGAACAGCTGCAGGCCATCGTCGATCTTGTCGACAGTCCGGCCAACAGCCTCTGCGTTTGTACCGGCTCTTTAGGATCAAATCCTGCCAACGACATAGTAGATATTTTGCGTACATTCAGTGAGCAAGGGCGGTTAGCCTGTGCGCACGTGCGCAATGTCTAATATTTAGGCGAACGCCGTTTCCGTGAGGCCAGTCACTTTTCTGACGACGGCGATCTCGATATGTATGAGATTATGAGAGCCCTGTATGAGACGGACTTTGACGGCTATATACGTCCTGACCACGGGCGCATGATCTGGGATGAAAAGGGGCGTGCTGGTTACGGATTGTACGATCGGGCGCTCGGTATCGCATATCTGAACGGCCTCTGGGAAGCACTGACTAAAGGAGGCAAACTCTGATGTATCACCTGAACGGTTTCTGCAAAGCATTGAATAAGGGAGGAAAACGCTAATGTATCAATTGTTAGAAGGACACGGAGTCGTTCCGGTCATCAAATTCAATGATCCGAGTGAAGCGCTCCCGTTGGCGGATGCGCTGTCTGCCGGCGGCATCAAAATCATGGAGATCACATTTCGCAGCGCCGCGGCGGCGGAAGCCATCAGCTTGGTCGCAAAAGAGCGTCCTGACATCCTTGTGGGCGCCGGTACGGTGGTGAATTTGGAGCAATTGGAGCAGGCTATCAAGGCAGGTTCCAAGTTTGTGGTAAGCCCCGGTTTTGATGAAGAAATCGTGATCGAGGGTTTGCGTCAGGGAATCATTATGCTGCCGGGTGTCGTTACTCCGAGCGAGATTATGGCAGCCATGAAAATAGGCCTTACGGTCCTGAAGTATTTCCCTGCATCGGTGTTCGGCGGTTTACAGGCAATCAAATCCTATGCCGGTGTTTTTCCGCAAGTCAAATTTATGCCGACAGGAGGCGTATCGGCGAAGAATCTGGCCGATTATTTAGCTCTTCCCAACATACAAGCCTGTGGAGGTTCTTGGATGGTGAGCGGCGAACTAATTGGGGGGCGAAAATGGGATGAGATAACTGCATTATCTGCAGAAGCAATGGCGATCTATAGAAAGGTGAGAGGTTGAAATGGACTTAAAAGTAAAAGATTCGGCGTCTTGTAAGTATGACATCGTCTCTTTGGGAGAGATCATGCTGCGCTTAGATCCGGGCGATACACGCATTCGCACTGCCCGCCAGTTCACGGCGTGGGAAGGCGGCGGTGAATATAACGTCGCTCGCGGTTTGCGTCGCTGCTTCGGCATGCGGGCTGCCGTTGTGACCGCTTTGGCAAAAAATGACATCGGCTATTTGATTGAGGATTTCATTTTGCAAGGCGGCGTAGATACGTCATATATCAAGTGGATGGAATTTGACGGCATCGGCAGGAGTTGCCGAAACGGCCTCAACTTCACTGAGCGCGGCTTCGGTGTGCGCGGTGCGCTGGGTGTATCCGATCGCGCCAACACGGCGATCAGCCAACTCAAACCGGACATGATCGATTGGGAACGTCTCTTCGGCAAAGACGGGGTGCGCTGGATGCATACGGGCGGAATCTATGCCGCTTTGTCAGAAAACTCTGCCGAGGTCGTCATTGAAGCTGTTAAGATCGCAAAAAAATACGGAACTATCGTCAGCTACGACTTGAACTATAGACCTTCTCTGTGGAATGCCATCGGCGGGCTGGATCGCTGCCGCGCCGTGAATACGACGATCGCGCCGTATATCGACGTGATGATCGGCAACGAAGAAGACTTTCATGCTTGTCTGGGTCTGGAGATCGA
>JAAZJV010000032.1 GCA_012800135.1 Clostridiaceae bacterium
CGACCTTGCAAAGACAGACCAGCGATAATTTAATATACATTCCATATAAAAAAGGCTGCCTCTTTCTCGATGTTAATCAACATCTTTGAGGTAGCCTCTTTTTTATGTGAATCAGCAGCTACAATAGAGGATCCACATGGATAATTCTATTGGATAATCGGTTACTTTGAGGACGACACATAAGCCTCAGATTTTACATCGGCTTCAATGACGCCCCATATGTTTGGCACAAGCGATGTGCCGATCTGGAATTCGCGTACGATTTTATCCTCCGAGTCAGAAAAGCCCCAAAAGAACAATAAACCGGATGCCCCTTGCAGTGCGCCTACCGCGTCGGAATCCTGAGCAAGATCGCCTACCGCCTCTAAAAGCACACGTGTGCCGCGCTTTTCCAAAGCATCCTGAACCGTCTTGAGCGCCGCTTCTCTCGGAGTATCGCCTACCGTACCCGGGATAAGCACGCGGAGCGTATCATCTTGATTTCCATCGACGCGTGCCGCAAGTCCATTGAGTACTTCTGCAACATAGGTCGCATCTTTTGTTGCCTGATCTTCAGAATAATACCGCTTAAACAAACGGCGTATGATGTCGTCAAGTTTATGACGTCGCTTTTGATCCTTTTTATGCATTATCCGGCAAGGAAGTGTACCGATGTAGAGCAGGTTCAACTGTCGCGCAAGCGCAGAAATATCCTGGCCGCTGATGGTTTTTCTCTCTCTTAAAAAGATGATGAAAGCGCCGACGATAAACCCGAGAAAGAGACCGAGGATGATATTTTTTAATACGGACGGTTTAGCCGGAGGCTGAGCGCTCAAGGCATTCTTCTCCTCTTCGGCAGCCGCTAACTTTTCTTCAACGCCTTGATCGATTAGGCCTTGATAATATTCAATGCTCGAGTTGTTGCGGTCAATCCGCGCCTGAAGTCCGTCACGTACACGCGTGATCTGATCATCTTTCGTCTGTCTGACGCGCTCCTTAACGAAGGAAATATCATGCGGTTGATGCAGATCCAGCTCTGTGTGGATCACTTTGGTGATTTGATCTTTCGCATTGCGGACAAGTTGATCAATCATTTCTTCGTTCGGTCCCGTAATCTGAATCACCACAGAGCCGCTTGACGTTATCTCCGATGACACCAGCGACGGGATATATGCGGCATTGAGCGACATTGAACCGTATTCGGCCAAACTTTTCATGAAGGTTTCGCTTGAGACCTGCTGGAGATAGCGCAAGCTGAGCGAACGACTAAGCTGTTCTTTTTCAGCCCGTGTCATATCGTCCGTTTGAAGAAGCGTAATGGCAATCTCAAAACGTTTGTTGACACGATTCTCCGGATCAATTTGAAGGTAGTAATCATATTTCAAACGCGTATTCAGATTGGAGTTGGTGTCACTGAGGTAAGTAATTGAATTCTGCCATTGCTTCGCTTTGCCATCTTTGGTGATATAGGTGTCACGAATCGTCTTCTTCTCTTCAGCCGTAAGCTCTTGTACAACGGGCTTCGGCGCCGGTTTCAATGCGCCGAGGCCTGCTACTAAAATAGCGGCAACCAGCATGCAGGTCAGGATTTCACGCCAACCGGCAATAAGATGATAAATGACATCTTGGATACGAATTACTCTTTGATATTCCATATACAACTCTTTAAACGTTCACACCGAACGAGGTAGCGGTGGCCATGTTGTTTGATCTTGCATCGGCACCGGCCACCCGATTGATCAATTAACGTGTTGCTAGAGAACACGCTCCAACAGATCGGCGATGCGCTGTGAAGCAAACCCGTCACCATAAGGATTACTCGCTTCGCTCATTTTATCATACGCTTCTTGATCCTCAAGGAGGAGCTTGAACTGTTCGTAGATCCGTTCCTCATTGGTGCCGACAAGCTTCAGCGTACCCGCTTCAATACCTTCCGGACGCTCTGTCATGTCACGCATGACAAGTACCGGTTTTCCAAGCGAAGGCGCCTCCTC
>JAAZJV010000033.1 GCA_012800135.1 Clostridiaceae bacterium
AATGAACGCCGTTAGCATACGCATTTTCGGCGTAGGCCTGAACAAGAACAAAGGGGTCAATAATGCTTTCACGCGGAATATAGAGAGCGGCACGAACCTCCGGATTAATCTCCGGCTCCATCTTCAGAACTTCTTCCCGTGTCAGATATTCAACATCGTAGACACGATTCTTCATGGCCTTATCTTTGATGGAGGGAAGCTTCTCAAGTTGCTCATCCGTGATGGCCGGAAGAATAGCTCCGACAGGTTCAAAATGTACATCTAAATCACGTGCGATTTTGTCATACATGGGATTGGCGGCAACGACCAATTCCGATTCCAAAGAGCCCGGGCTAGCATCATAGCCCGTATGAATAATAGCGCTGTTGGACTTGGAAGCGTCACCGCCTATATCCTCGTTTTTTTCTACCACGGTAATGTCAAGCTCGTATTTCGACAATTCGCGGGCGATCGCGCAGCCGACAGCGCCCGCACCGATTACGACTACATCCGTCTTCATTTTATCTACCTGACTTTCCTCTATTTTTGTTCCCAATTCTTGGATCTTTCAACAGCGCGATACCAATCATGGAGCAACGATTCCCGCTGGTCGCTGGACATCTTCGGCTCAAAGCGTTTCTTGAGTTTCCAGTTCTTTTTCAGCTCATCAAGATCCTTAAATTCCCCGATTCCATAGGCCGCCACGTATGCCGCGCCCAACGCCGTCGTTTCGTTAATGACCGGCACTTCGACCGGAATGCCCAAAATGTCTGCCTGGAACTGCATCAGGAAATTATTCTCTGTCGTGCCGCCGTCGACCGCCATACGATCAATTTTAATGCCGGAATCCAATTCCATAACATCAAAGTTATCCTTCACCTGATAGGCGATGCTCTCAAGTGTTGCGCGTACAATGTGCTCACGCGTCGTGCCGCCGGTAATGCCGATCATCATACCGCGGGCGTACTGATCCCAGTGAGGAGCAGCAAGTCCTACGAAGGCAGGAACGAAGTAAAGACCATTCGTGCTGTCAACAGACGTCGCGAGTTTTTCCGACTCCGCCGCAGTTTCAATGATCTTAACGCCGTCGCGCAACCACTGCACAGCCGCGCCGGTGATGTAAATGCCTGCATCAAGGGCGAAGCTGAGTTTGCCGTCAAGACCCCATGCAACTGTCGTGAGCAGACCGTTCTCTGAGTAAACAGGCTTATCGCCGGTATTCATCAGCATGAAGCTTCCTGTGCCGTAGGTCGTCTTGACAGATCCCGCATCGAAACAAGTCTGACCAAAGAGTGCAGCCTGCTGGTCAACAACAGAACCGGAGATTGGAATTTTCGCTCCGAAGAAGTCCAAGGGATCTGTGTATTCGTAAATTTCAGCACTGTTGCGGATCTCCGGCAAAATACTCCTAGGGATGTTAAAGATCTCGAGAATGTCGTCATCCCAGTCCGCTTTGTGAATGTTGAAAAGCATCGTACGCGAAGCTGTCGAGGGATCCGTTACAAAGACTTTTCCGTGAGTCAGTTTCCAGATCATCCAGGTATCAAGCGTACCCGCATTGATGCGATTCTCACTGATTTTCTCTTTCACGCCATCCACATTGTCAATAATCCACTTAATTTTCGTAGCACTGAAATAGGCGTCCGGAACGAGACCCGTTTTCTGACGAATGGCGTCACCATGTGTCGCAGCAACTTCATCAATCATGCGCGCCGTGCGGCGATCCTGCCACACAATCGCATTGTACACAGGCTGGCCGGTTCTGTTATCCCATAACATCACGGTTTCGCCCTGATTGTCGAGGCCGATACACGCGAGATCGGCCGGCGTAATCCCTGCCTGATCCGTTGCCATCTTGACCGTATCAAGAATAGCGTACCAAATCTCGATCGGATCGTGCTCAACCCAACCCGCTTGCGGATAATACTGCTTATGCTCCTTATATGCCCGAGACACATTCTCCCAGTTTTCATCAAAGATGAGAACGGTTGTGCCTGTTGTGCCTTGATCAAGTCCTAAATAATATCTTTTCATGTTCTCTTCCTTTCTGCTCCTCAAAGGTCGCTGTTTCCCTACGCAATCTCGGGAAAAATGAATGACTGCTTTAGTCTTAGATGCCGCTTCTTTTTTTTGACGAGCGGCTAGTGAACAGTACTTTCAAATCACGTCTTTGATGTAAACTCTGCGAGCTCATCAAAACGACTGTGCCTATTCGGCCGCAGGTGATGCTTCTTCTGCCACCGGCACCTTCTCCGGCTCAGGAGCCATGTTCTTTGTCATTGCGAGAGCAAGTAGCACCGCGAGAATACCTCCGATAATCTTGCTGATCACGACCGGAGTGATAAATTCAGGCGCAACACCTGCGGTAAAGCCGAGGTGATCGCCAAGCGCCGCGGTTGCGAGCACTAGCCACGCGGTATTGACGATGATGCCTTTCTTGTTCATGTCTTTCATCATTTTGTAGACAGGGATCGAGTTGGCAAGCGTAAACACGAGCCCGGCAGCACTGGTGGAATCCAGTCCGATCTTCTTGCCAAGCGCCGTGAGCGGCTTGTTGAGTAAGCGCATCAGCAACGTCAAAATCGGGAATGTTCCCAATAGGACGACACCGATGGAACCGATGATTGACAGGCCTTCCGAAATAGGCGCCATGCCCGGAATGATGACAACACCCGTCAACGCCTCAAACGCTGAGCAGACAAGTCCGATAGTGATGATGATGGTTATAATTCTTCCGAAAACCAGACATCCCTTGGCCATGCCATCGGGTATGAAGTACAGCCCGATCGCAATCAGTACGGTGATAATGATTACCGGAATAGTGTTCATAAAGACCATTCCCGCGTTAAAACCGGCCATAAGTCCGCCGAGGATACTCGCGACAGGAATCGGCAAAAAGCCGATGAGCAGGCCGCGTGCGAAATAAGGTCTGTCCTCCTTTTCGATGAGCCCCAATCCGACCGGAATCGAAAAAGTGATCGTGCAGCCAAGCATCGAGGCAACGATGAGTCCCGCATACTGGCCGGCCTGATAGTTCTGCGCAAGCTCCATAGCCAAAGGATAACCACCTGTATCGTTGGGCAGGATGGCGCCAAAGAGAGCAGGGTCAGAGCCAATCGCATTAAAAGCGGGCACGAGCGCAGGACCCAGAACCTTGGCTATGACCGGTGAAAGAGAGACCATTCCGACCATACCCAGAGCCAGAGGGCCCATGGCATTGAAACCTTCATCGAATTGTTCACCCAGCCCGAAACGATTCCCGATGATTTTGTCCAGGGCACCGATTACGGCTCCAATCGCCATAATCCAAATGATGATTTGATCAAATGATGGCATGATAATTCCTCCTTTTTGTTCTGTTTGTTTTATAAACCGGTTTATTGATCCGGTTATACCCCTTCATTCAATTAGTCCCCAAATATGTCGCTTCTAAGATTTAATAATTGAAAAGCGAATTTGTCGTGTATTTTCTACACGGCCTTGTTTGTCCGAATTGAGTTCTGGCTCTTTTGACTGAAAACTTCTCCGCAAACGTTTGTCATCTTGTTAGAAAGATCAAAGCGGAGCTGATAGATTATTACCGTTTTGTTGGTTTATGTGTGCTTTAAAATCAAGTTAGCACAGAAAAAGCGATTGTCAAACAGTTTTTAGTAACTTTGTCCATTTATGTCATTCTAATTCGTTAAATTTTTATCAATTATAACAATATGCCACAAAGAATACGTGTTGCATTTTGTGGGTTTTCAAAATTAGAGTGTGTCTTTTTTAAGGTTGTTCAGTGTGAATCAAATCGAAAAAACGGTGCGGCGAATGATCTATTTTCTGCATTCTGAGACGAGTTTCTTTAGTAGTTACTGCTAGAAGGGGCTATCTGGCGATGACAAGGTCCGCTCCGGCTTCAGCGGCAATACGCTTATATGGATGTGGGGTTTTCTCATCGGAAATCAGGATGTCCACACTTGAAAGCGGGCAAATTTGATTCAGTGCGGTGACATCAAACTTACTGTAGTCTGCAAGCGCGATAACACGTCTGCTGCGCTGGATCATCTTGCGCCTAGCATTGGCTTCATCCGTATGATAGTCCGTAATCCAGCCCTCGATGTTGACACCGCCGACACCCATTATGAGTTTGTCCACGTTGAATTGATCAATAGTCTGTTCCGCAAGAAATCCGGAGGTCGCTCTATCACCTATACGTACATGTCCGCCAATCATAAATACATTGAATTTTTCAAAATTTATAAGCACATCCGCAATCGGAATGGAGTTCGTTAGAATGGTCAGATCATTGTGCGTATACAGCAATTTCGCGAATTCAAGCGTTGTCGTTCCAAGTTCAATAAAGAGAGAGTCACCGTCGTGGACGAATTGCTGCGCAGCCCGAGCGACCAGTTTTTTCTCTGTCAGGTTGATGATTTCGCGCATCTCATACCGCGGTTCGACGCCATACATATTTGGCAACGTCGCGCCTCCGTGAACCCGCGCCAAATAACCTGCGCGTTCAAGACTGCTCAAGTCGCGACGTATCGTCTCGTCGGAGACGTTATAGCGCTCGGCGAGATCACGAAGCCGCACCGTTTTCTCTTTCTTGATCAATTCTAGTATGTCAGATCTTCTTTTCTCGAGCACGGAGACATTTCCTTCCTAGTGATCCATTTCCCATCAT
>JAAZJV010000034.1 GCA_012800135.1 Clostridiaceae bacterium
GAATTCACGGATCAGCTCTTCTGTCAGGGCGTCCGCATAAAAATAGAGGCAGCGAATGAGTTCAATGTCCTGTGTTTCATCGGACAGGCGTCGCAAAAGTACCGACAACGTATTGTGCTCATTGTTCGCTAAATCGCATCCGTAACGCGTCGTATCCTGCGCGACAAGAATGAGTTCGCGAATACCGAGTGATTCAAGATGTTGGGCTTCTTCGACAATCTCATCCATCGGACGCGATCGCTGTGGTCCGCGAATAGAGGGAATCGCACAATAGGCACAGGCATTTGAACAACCCTCTGCAATCTTAAGATAGGCCCATCGGGCGTCTTTCGACGCGGGCGTTCTGTCACAGTGCAAATGGTCGAGTGAGCAGGAGCGATCCGGACGACCGGGCTGATGTTCACGGAGCGAAACACCGTCTCGAAGCCGATCCACCGTGTTCACGATGAGACCGTACTCGCCTGTTCCGAGGATTGCATCTACTTCAGGAAATTCAGAGAATAGCTCGCTCCCTACACGCTGCGGCAAACATCCGGTGACGACAAGGAACCTCGCGTTCCCTTCAGGATATTTATAGTCTGCAAGATCAAGAATCGCATCGATAGCTTCGCGCACCGCATCTTCAATAAAAGCGCACGTATTGACGATGAGGACGTCGGCCTTGTGAGGATCGTCGGTCGGACTGTATCCTTCGCGGCAAAGTGCCGCGCTCATGCATTCTGCGTCAACTTCATTTTTAGGACATCCAAGAGATAGAAGATAAAATGTATGTATTGAATGGTTCGCGCTCAAAAGCATACTCCGTTAATCTAAATGAGAACGTTCGAAAAATGAGTCGATCGCGCGACGAGCTGTTCCTTCGCTGTACCCGCGCCGAAATAACAATTTACGCATCGATGAGAAATCGGACGCTTCTGCCGGAACGGAAAAAGACGCCTCAAGGAGTTCCAGTGCCGTATCTTCATCGGCACCAAGCGCGCTCGCAGCTCGTTTTGCATCCTCGTACTCAATACCGTTTCGACGAAAAATTTCGATCATGGCGCGGCGTGAACGCAATCTCTTTCCACGATAGCGAGAGGTTACACGCTGCGCCGCGCGAAAATCATCAATATAGTCAATTTCTTTAAGGTACCTGATGACGTCTTCGATTAGCGCCTCTGAGGCTCCCTTCTTTAGTAAGTTACGGCGAACTGAACCGGATGATTTATAAAAATCGATGCCAATATAGGTCACCGCCGCTTCCCTTACCGATTCAAAATCTGTCACAGATCAAGACCCAGCATTTCATCGACATCAGCGACAGCATCGTCAACCTGATCTGCTAGCGAGGCGACAGCGCGATCTTCCTGTTCAGCTTCATCCTCATCGTCGTCTGAATCAAGATAATAATGGCGAACAGCATCGTTGATTTCATCAAAGAGGGCTTCGTTTTCCGGCAACTCAAGAAAATCACGCACATTATCGCGTCCTTGCCCGAGCCGCTGTTCTCCATAGGAATACCACGAGCCGCTTTTATTGATAATGCCGGCCTCCGAACCCATGTCAATGATGCATCCGGTCTGCGAAATTCCGCGACCGAACAGAATATCAAATTCCGCTTCGCGGAACGGAGGAGCAACCTTGTTTTTGACAACCTTGACACGCGTTCTAGAGCCGATCTGCTTATCGCCCTGATCGATGCGAGCGCCGCGCCTCACATCCAAGCGGACACTTGCATAGAACTTCAGCGCGCGACCGCCCGTTGTTGTCTCAGGATTACCGAACATGATGCCGATTTTCTCACGCAACTGGTTAATGAAGATGACAAGCGTTCTGCTCTTATTGATGACGGCTGCCAACTTTCTCAGCGCCTGCGACATCAGTCGTGCCTGAAGCCCGACCGAAGCATCGCCCATCTCCCCATCAATTTCCGCGCGAGGCACGAGGGCGGCGACGGAGTCAATCACGATGACGTCTACTGCTCCGGAACGCGCAAGAGCCTCTGCTATTTCGAGGGCTTGCTCGCCGTAGTCCGGCTGCGAAACGATCAGGTTATCAATATCGACACCGAGGTTCTTAGCATAGACCGGATCAAGTGAATGTTCCGCGTCAATAAAGGCTGCGATGCCTCCCAACTTCTGGGCTTCAGCTATACTATGAAGCGCAACTGTAGTCTTGCCGGATGATTCCGGTCCGAAAATTTCAACCACTCGTCCACGCGGCAGACCGCCAATGCCGAGTGCTAAATCGAGTGAAAGCGCGCCTGTCGGAATCGCATCTACTTCGACCACATTGGCTTCGTCAAGCGTCATTACGGCGCCCTTGCCAAAATCTTTCTCAATACGATCTAATGCAGCTTTTAAGGCCTTCTGGCGATTCTTATCATCCATAGGTTTGACTTGTTGTTTAGATTTAGATCCTTTTGCCATCTGTATTCTCCCGTTCGGATTTTATAATTTTCATCGAATGAACCGCCGTAGAACCGATCCATCACGAATGTGATTCGCTCACGGCCAAGGCGGCCGGTGTCTATTGTGTGATCAATAAGAACTTTTGTTCTCTTTGAACATTCTCATCTTATCGAAAGTGCTTTCGCGCGTCAACGCATTTTACCCCTTATCAACTGCCACCAGCACTCTTTAGCAGTCAAAAAGAATGAACCTATCGTCTGCGTGAACGACGCCAAAAAGGACGCCTTCGTGACTGAATAGACTGCGTCATTGGATGCTTTTGACCGGGAAAAGGCAAATCCCCTCCGCGCACTGGACCAAGCTTTAACCTCTCTCGCCAAACGCTTTGTGTATCGAGTGTTTCGCGGAATCGAAGCACAATACCGGTCACATAGTATGTCAGCAGTGTCACAAGACATTTTCCAAGATAGATGAGAATCTGCCATGCTTTATGTTCGCTCCAGATAGGCAACGTGTTAATCGCGATCAGAACGACACAGGCCGCAAGAGCTGAAATGGCAAGACGAATGACGAATGGCAGCAGCTTTCGAAAGCGTGCTTCACGCAGGTATATTCTGTATAGGACGACCATTACGATCACGAGCAGGAACAGTGTCCCGGACAACGCGATAGGAATGCCTCGGATGCCGAATTCTAATCGTTGAATAAAAAGTTGGGAGAGTAAGGGATGCGCCACTGCCGCTATCACGCCCGCAAGCAAAAGCATTCGCGTCATGCGTCTCGCCAAGAAAGCATGGCAATAGACAATCAGAATCGTCGCTAAAAGGAGCGGCAACGCATATAGGCGCATAAGAGCAGCCTCGACAGACAAAGCGGCTTCCGAGAGGGCACCGTTCCATTGAAATAAAACGACAGCGGTATCTTCCGGCATCACAGCGAGAATAATCGAATAAGGTGTAATTATATACAGCGAACGGCGCATCGCACGCGTCAGGAGTGTCCGAGCGCGCGAATATCTCTTCTCGTCAAATAGTTGAGTCAGCACAGGCATCATCACGCCTGCTACCGGAAAGACAAATGCCATCAACAAAAATCGCCCCACGGATATGGACTGATCGAGCACGGTAACCGCTCCAATAGACTTGCCGACAAACGCTATGTCAAACAGGACATTGAGTTGGAACAAGGCGGCCGCCACCATCACGGGCACAGCCAAACGCATGAATTGTCGGTACATGGGATCACGCGTATCGATCATTATGCGCCAATGTAGGACACGTTTTGCAAGAAAAAGAAGAATCATCGACAAAAGCGCCGCACAGAAAAGCAACACGAGTGACACGCCCGTGAGTTGCACCGGCGTGTTTTTTGTAAGAACAACAAAGCAAACTTGCGCTACAACAAAAATCGAAGAGACGGGAATCATTACACGGTGGAAAAGACGCGTTCCCGTAAGTGTTCCGGCAGCCATCGCCGCCGGAAACAAAAATACCGTTTGTACAAGAAGAATGCGTGCCGAAGGTGCCGCCATCTCAATCACGGCATCATCTTTACCTGAATTGAAAAGGCGAAGCAATGGATGACAGAGTGCTTCTCCCAAAAGAACGGCGATGATGGTCACAAGAAGAAGCAGTGTCGCCGCGGAAGAAAAACCGCGCCAGAAACGCGCTAGCTGCTTGCGATCAATCGACACTTTAAGGCGCAACGCCACCGACACGGCAAGCGCAGCACCGGCAAGCGATCGGATCAACAGGCGCGGCCATTCGCGCGCGATGACCCATGCGTCCGAAAGAACGCCAAACTCCAATGAGAGAACGTAATAGATCGAGTGGAAAAGACCCATCAGGGCAACAATCATCATCGATCGCGTATAAATGCGCGCTGCTTTCGATGGCGTCAACGGACGAAGTCCGCCGCTTGCCCGGCGGTCTTCTAACAGAGATGACGACCAATCGTGACGTTGCCTGTCTCTTCTCATAAAGACTCAATACTCCTGTACAACAGATCAATCGAGGCGTAAGCCGCTCGATCCTGAATATTTGCTCGGCTGCCGGAATAATGCCGTTCAATGACGCGCGTACCTTTCCTCGAACGACAGGCGATGAACACCGTGCCTACAGGATATTTAATCGTTCCGCCCGCAGGTCCTGCAAAGCCGGTCACCGATACAGTGTAAACGGCTCCGGTAAGATGGTATAACCCTTCCGCCATCGCGCGCGCACAGGCCGCGCTGACCGAGCCTTCCTCTGAGAGCAAATGATCGGGCACGCCGAGAACATCGGTTTTCATCGCATTTGTATACGTGACGACTCCGCCTTTGAACACGTCTGATGCGCCCGGCACACGAGCCATCAAAGATGCCGCCAGACCACCTGTACAAGACTCCGCAAATGCGCATGTGGCACCGCTTTCAAGGAGTTTATCGCGCACTACCTCGGGAAGATTTCGCGTTCCGATCTCATAGATATATGCGCCTAGACGCTCTTTGATGACGTCGATCAAGGTTTCCGTTCGATCCTCCTCATTCTCGCATCCAGTCAGACGTTGCGTAATACGAAAGGATACGTCTCCGTCTCTTACATATACGGCGATCGTCGGATTTGTCTGCTGATCCACAAGATCACGTACTGCCGCCTCAGCGTCCGGTTCTCCGATGCCGGTCAAGTGCACGTATCGGTGAATTAAGCGCTCAGGTGTAATTTTTTCAAGCACCGGCCGCACCTCACGAAGGAACATGGGTTCCATTTCATTTGGCGGTCCCGGAAGAAGGAGGATCGCCTTCTTCTTCGATTCACCGGAAGATAAAGACCAATCAAACATCATCAGCGCCCCGGGCGATGTCCCGTTCTCATTCATGAACAACGTTGCCCCTTCGGGGACTAGAGGGTATACAACGTGAGATTTTGAAGATCTAACAACGAATACATTTTGTTTGTCTTTGGGAATACTTGGACAGACTACGTGTCGTGACTGATTTCGGAGAGCGTACCTATCATCAATCCTCCGGTTAATCAAAGGATCCGAGACAAGACGGAAACCTGCAACCTTCGCAGCGACAACGCCGGAAAGGTCATCGGCTGTAGGTCCAAGGCCGCCCGTTGTGATGACGAGATCATTGTGTTCTAGCGCATCGGTTATTGCCTTCTCAATCCGTTTGGCGTTGTCGCCGACAACAGTATGACGGTAGGTCGAAATTCCAAGCTCAGCGAGTTGCCCTGCCAGAAAAAAACCATTGGTATCCAGCGTTTCACCCAACAGCAGCTCGGTACCCACCGACAAAATCTCAGCCGATTGAATTGTCATCTTATTATGTTCA
>JAAZJV010000035.1 GCA_012800135.1 Clostridiaceae bacterium
CACAATATGGTATGGCGTGCAATCCAAGGCGATGTGATTTACAAGATCATCTTATTGACGTCGGACTTCCCGTTTTCTCGATTGAAGAACTTAAAGAGAAGGCCGAGCATCTGACGGGAAAACCGCGCCTTTTGAAAAATGAAGGGCGCGTCGTCGCGCGCGTCATCGGTAGAGATGGCGACGAACTTGACGTCATCCGAGCCGTCAGTTCTTAAAATGTGTTAAGTCGTATTCTAAGAAAAAATTAACCATACAGTTGTTATGATTCACTTTCAATACGAGGCATCGGTTTCAAAGAGAGGCTAAGTCCGAAGATCTGATGGCGATCCATAAACAGCAAAGTGTCGCGCATAGTTTCTCTTAGAGGTCGGATACTGTATCCTAATTCGCGTTGTGCTTTTTCAGAGGAGAATCGACACGGCGTCTGAAGCGTATAGAGTGAATACGTTGTAAAAAGCGGCCGTTTGTTGAATAGACGGCTGAACGACTCAACGATCGGCGCACCTATACGTGCCAGCCAGAGCGGTACTGTCCGCTTTATTTTTTTGCGACCGATTAGTTCCGCCACGATGTTCAGCATATCCTTGATACTTGTCAAGTGACCAGAAAGAATATAGGATTCGCCGATTCTGCCGTGCAAAGTCGCGTTGATGGCACCTACCGCGATGTCTCGGACGTCCGCGAAGTTATAGGTACCTCGGATCATCCCGGGAAGACGTCCGAGAGCGAAACGCGAGATGAGGCGAGTCATGTGTCCTTGAAGATGATCGTATGGCCCGATAATACCGACGGGTTGGACAACTATGGCAGGTAAGCCCTGTGCCGCCGCATCGAGTACCAGTTGAGATGCGATTGCTTTTGATTTTGCGTAGCTTCCGATGACAAGATCAGGATCGAAGTGTTCTATCTCAGTGATCGAAACGTCTTGTTCAGGAACGGGAATGGTGTGGACCGTGCTGCAATAAAGGAATCTATGAACGCCGTGATTTATGGCTGCGTCCAGCATGTTTCGAGTGCCTTCAACATTGACCTTGTAAACGCCGGGGTCGTGTCCTGAAAAGATGCTGATTTGGCTTGCCAGATGTAAGAGGTTTATCTCTTTGTTCTCCAAACCTGCAAACAGCGCGTCCAGACTTTTCCTGTCTAGTATATTGCCGGTAACGACGTCGCAGTTGAGACCTTTCAAGGCATGCGGACGCTCCTTTTCTATGATGAGCGCGCGCACGCGGGCTCCTTGAGAGAGCAGGCGTTGGATGATTGTATTGCCGAGATGACCGGAGGCGCCGGTCACGATCCAGACTTGACGATCATTTTTAAGTGTTCCTTCAGTTTCGTTTCCTTGATGAGCTTTTTCATTGTAAATGTTCATCGGTACAGTTTGCGCTCCTATCACATGGTCATTGATGATCGATGTCTACGATCGATAACATCAATTAAAAATTTATTCTCTACTGTTATTACAATTTTCCGGACAAGACTTCAATTGGTCGATACCACAATCCGCATATGTTGCATGATACGTCTACATACTTTATAGCATGCGCAAGGACTCATAGTTTCGTAGTTACAACGATAAATTGTGGCAAAAAGGAAAAGATGTAATGTCAACATAGACGTTCTTCATCTATAATGTGCTAAACAGGGCGACTGTTTCCGCTGTTTGGTGAGGTGCGTAGCTTCCGTTGAAGAACGGCTATTTGATTACTGACGATTCAGCAACACAAGGAGTTCGCTCCGTGAATAATCAGATCCATTTGGAATAGACGACACCAGTCACCTTCAATGATGTGAGGTGTACGCCGGTTCTTAGGAGGCTTATTTATGTCATATTCAGACCGCATGCAACGTAACCATTTGTACTCAGTTCTTCTGTCTCCTCGCGGCGCGCCGCGCATGGCTGACCAGGGAATGCAGATCGCTCAACAGTATTTGTCGCCGTTTGATTTATTGATCGGATTGATCGGGGATAGCGGTTCCGGAAAAAGTATTCTGATCAAGGGTATGTTTCCAGGCTTGGAATTGACAAATGATGACGAAGGCGTGAATGTGAGACCGCTACCGCTGTTGAATCAGGATGATACCGGATTTTTCTCGCCACACACATACCATGTTGATATTCGCTTTGAGTTGGCGTTTACGCAGCCTCATGAATTGGCAGACGCAATTCGGCTGGCACTTTCGCGCAACAAACGTGTGATCGTTGAACATTTTGATTTGATATTTCCATATCTTGGTGTGAATGCACATTTGCTTATCGGTCTCGGCGAGGAGATCATTGTGACGCGTCCGAGCGTTTTCGGTCCGGAGCCGGAAGATATAAGGAATGTCGTCTTCGCATCGATCAATACGCGTCGTATGGCGCACTCGGCAGAAGATTTGGTTGAATACTGCCTCATCGACCGACGCGTTTACCGTTACGAACATAACGACGTTCGATCAGGATTTATTCTTTCGTTCCAAGATAAACCGGAGATTGATCTTCGTAATTTGGAAAGCGATGTCAATAAATTGATCGCGATGGATTTACCCATTTCTTACTTGGACAACACACATGTATTGATAGGCGATCAGCGGCACTACTGTACAGGTCCTCGGATGCACGTAACTTCGACAGGGAAGATTCGGAATTTTCAGTTGTACCATGAGTTCATCACACACCCCATTACAAAAGAAGCGCAGATTCTCGGATTGGTGGATATGCCGAGCAATTACAGCCTTTCTGAACTCAACACGCTAAGATTGATGCACTACATGCCCTCTGATAAAGTGAGAACTGCTGCATCGGGCGGAGAAGTTGGGTAAACGTACGTGCTTTGTGATCTTATATGAAAATAAGAAATAGATTCAGCTCATTGCATAACGCTCGGATGCCTGCGGTTTTGCAGCGTCCTCATATCTGCCAAGACGAGATATGTCATGCGTGAAATCAAAGGTCTAAAAAAGTACGCTTTTAATCAGCGCGTTGAACTCGATGAAATGCTTCTCGCGCGCGATCAACGCTTGGCACGGCAGAAACTTCTTATAAAAGAGACCGGATTGCCGCTTCTGTCCGTGACGCTCAATATTCCGGGCGATATCAAACGTACGCGTTTAAGCTCCCTTTTCTTCAAATTTGAGACAGAGCGCCTTCAAGATGCGCTGGAAGGTCTAGGCGCAAAGATAGTAAAAAAAAGTTTTGTGCGGAAAAAGACTGGAGATGAAGCTCTCTATGCCGTCAACGGTTTAAGCGTTCAGGCCTTGAAGCAGCTTGCGATGGCGCTTGAAGATAGGTGTCCCGCCTCGCGCCTGCTTGATCTTGATGTTCTTGATAAAGAAGGGCGTCAGATCAATCGAAGCTCTCTTGGCATTCCTCCGCGCAGCTGTCTGTTATGTGATCAGTCAGCCTCAATGTGCGCGCGTTCTCACGCACATAGCAAGGAGGCGCTTCACTCCGAGATCAAGCGGCGATTAGAACAAACTGTCGCAGAAGAGGTATCTGCGCGCGTTGCTGCCCGCGCTGTAGAAGCCTCTTCTTTTGAACTAATGGTGTCCAACAAACCCGGACTCGTTACGATGCTAAATTCCGGTTCGCATGACGATATGGATTGTTTCGCCTTCGGACGAGCACAATCCGAGTTTTTTATCTACTATGAAGCTGCATTTCGCATCGGCTTTTTCGCGACAGGAGTCGCTCCAGCAGACGCTTGCGAAAAAAACGCTTCCGTTAGCGAACGAGCGAACGACCGGTCGAATCTCAAGGCGTGTTCATTGGCGAGCGTTGCGATACCGGCGTTGTCTCTTGACGATGCGAATAAACTTCGACTTGAGGGAGTGTTTGCGGAGCGGAGAATGTTTGATTCCACAGGAGGCGTCAATACCCATCGAGGCTGGATTTACATGTCAGGTGTTCTGCTTGCAGCGATCGGTCTGTTCTTTCGCCGTACACTGGAAGAGGATGCGACAAGTTTTCCGACGCCGGATGGCCTTAAGGAAATCGTTCAGTCTTTGATTGTCGAGGTCGCGCAGGCTCTTGAATATGTCGTTGAAGTCTCACCGCTATTCGAACAGGTTAAAGTTGCACTTCCTGTTGCTTCTGAAGCTGTCGGAGTTCGACAAGAGGCACTTCGCGGATTCCCTTCGATCATGGAAACGGGATTGCCGGTGATGGCGTCTGTTTATCGCGAAACATCAGATCAGGGCATTAATGGTATAGAAGACGCTTTAGGTCGCCGTGTCTTTCTGGCGCTGCTAGGCGTGGTTGATGATACGACGTTAAGAAAAAGAGGAGGCGACGCGTGCGCCGAGGCTTTACGTACATTCCTGTTAAACTATTGGATATCCGACGATCGCTATAATTCTGATGATCCTGACGTTTGGAGAGAGGCCATTATTAATGCGGACAACGCTTCAATTGATGCTTGTCTTTCTCTATTGGAGTCTAAGTTCGAGGAAAATCGCCTTACAGCAGGCGGTACGGCTGATGCACTTGCCGGCACAAGACTTGCTTATGCGATTTTGCATGATATTACAAACGTGTTACTTTTTTGGCAAAAGACGCCATAATGGCTTGATCAGCAGATGAGTGCAAGTTGCTCTTCACAATCGCTGATGCTATAATCTGGATAACTATCGACAAGTATTGTCGCTCGAAGGAGCTTCGGAATGCACGATCGACTGAATCCAAAAAAGGGCATACGTGCGGTGACACTGCGTACGAACCGTGTACCGGCTACCCGGTTGCGGCGCACTATGTCAAAGATTCTTTCTAAGAATCTTCTTCTTTACGCGCTCGCCGTGATCGCGTTTGTCGCTGTGCTTTCCGTTTTTATCGCGCAAATGGTCGTTTCCAATAAAAAAGAAACGGCGATTAAAGCGTTCGAGCAATTCGATCATAAGAATCATCAGGTCGCGCTGATCAATCGTGGCGATACGCCGGATATGATCCAGCCGAATAATGCTTCTGAATCGGATTCTATGTTGCCTGAGGTTGTCGATGACACGACGCCGCCAAATGACGCCCTTGTTATTGAAATTATTGATAATACCGACCCGTCGGAGACAGATCCTGAAGCGTCGCTGAATGTGCTCCCGACAGAGCCGGATGAGACTGAAGCACCCGAAGCGCCTAAAACGATTCCTGCGAAGATACCTGTAGACAATACGCCGCACTACGTTCAAAAAGAAGTTGTATATGTGCGTGTCGGGCCAGGTCAAAATCATGATATTGAGGGAATTGCCACTTTCGGTTTGAAGCTTGTTGTTCTCGAAAAAGGTTCCGAGTGGTCAAAAGTACGTACTGAGACGGGGATCACCGGCTACATGCGCAATGATCTTTTTGATGTCAATGTACCCGTACGTCCGGAACCTGTCGCTCCGCCTGCACCTGTCGACCTCTACGTTAAGGCGAAGGTTGTCAATCTTCGTGAACAGCCTTCTGAGAATTCAGCGGTGATCATTTATCTTTGTGAGAATGATCGAGTCAGTCTGATCGCTGAAAAAGGCGATTGGGTTCAAGTCAGCATAGTCGGCGGCATTGAAGGCTATATTCACAAGGATCTCTTGAAAAATTCGCCTCCCGAGGACACGTTTGAGAGAATGGAGCGCACGCTCTATGTTATTGAAGACGGCGTCTTGTTACGCAATTCACCGTCATCTAACGGACCGATTCTCGACTCAGTGAATCGCGATGAAAGCGTATATGAAATTGAGGCCAATAGTACGTGGTCAAAGGTACGCTTGTCAAACGACAAAACAGGCTTCATACGTAGCGATATGTTGACCGTCGTTACTCCTCCTCCGGCAGGATACACTCGTGTAGAAAAAACGGTGTACATAGACTCTGCTTCTGTGAACATTCGTACAATGCCGAATACGGATTCATTGATTGTTGCTGTTGTTTATGAAGGGACTTCTATTCTGACAAAAGCAGTAGGAAGTGAATGGACGATGGTGAAAGCGCCGAACGGTGAGATCGGTTATATTCGCAATGATTTGCTTCGCGATACGGCGACCGCGCCTACATCTCCTCCCTCTACGACACCTCCGTCGTCAAGCGCTGGAACGACGAAACCTGCCATTCCGACGACGAAGCCAACCACTCCGCCGGCACCTAGCACATCCACAGCCAAAGGCAACCCGGCCAATGACGCCGTACGCGCTCGTATTGTTGAGATCGCAAGATCGTGTGTCGGTGTGCCGTACCTGTCACGTGTCGATGCGGTGACGAAGAATTACATGGATTGTTCCGGTCTCGTGTATTACGTCTATAAAGTTGCCGGTTTCAACTGGCGATCCAGAGAGAGCGCTAATCATATTGCTCATACCTATGGCACAAGGGTGGCTTTCAGACCGTACGATTACTCTACACTTTTGCCCGGTGACCTATTATTCTACTCCAGCAATGGCGGAAGAACTTATGATCACGTTGGAATCTACATTGGTGGGGGACAGTTTGTTCACGCAACACGTCCTACTGCCAAAATTGAAGGTGTGGG
>JAAZJV010000254.1 GCA_012800135.1 Clostridiaceae bacterium
GGGAACAGAAGAACGAGAATGTTGAAGGGGCTTGCAAGATAATACGCCCACATCACGTAAAAATTAGAGCCTAAGGCACCGCGCCAGGAGTAAAACAGCGATTCGCCTGAAAGTATTTTTTCTCGCAATTCTGCGAGAAAGGGAATATACTGGGCACGTAAATCGACGGTGATAAGATTCATGTCGCCAAAAGGAGAGATGCCCTGAATGGCGTAATACAAGATAAAAATGGTCGCAGGTAAGAAAAAAGCTGCCAGAGGGAGCAAGATTGAACGGTGCGGAGTCATGCGCACCCTGAAACTTCTTTTCGTCGAGTCGATCATGACATATCCGTAATGGCTTGCAGCGCTACTTTGATCTCGCATTGAGCGACGATATTTATAAAGTGTAGCACAATTCTCGAATGTATCTGCAATTTACAGATGCAATGGAGACGGTATCTATTGTTTACATTTTATACATATTCACTATACAAAAATGGTAGCGTTTGATCTTAAGCAGTGTTATAAAGAAAAAAGAGATTTGTTGTTGATCAAGAAAGTGAACAATAATAATGCAACATATCATGATCGTAACTGCCTCGACCGGGGGCGGTCATAATAGTGCCGCTCATTATCTGAAGCAAAGTTTTGAGGAGCGCGGAATTTTTGCTCTTCCGATCGACATGTTTAAGGCGACGAGCAAAGCTTCGAACTACGTGATGCAAGAAGGGTATCATGTGCTCGCGGAAAAGGCGCCGAATCTTTATGGAACGCTGTATAAGTGGACGAACCAAAAGCAAATTAACGATGCCGTTTTCAGTACACTCTTTACCGGTACAGTGTTTCGTCTCAATTACCTTTTGGATAAAATTGAACCGAAACTGTTGATTGCAACTCACCCCTTTGCCGGGAAGCTGATCGGCTATATGAAGCAAAAGGGTCGGACGAATGTACCTTTGATGCAAATAGTAACTGACTTTAAACCTCACAACTCGTATTATCACAAGAATATCGATGCCTATGTTGTCGCCAGTGAGTATTCGCAAGATGCGCTCATCGAAATGGGGGTAGACCAAGAGTGCATCTATACGTATGGCATCCCTGTTAAGAAAAGTTTTTACAGTTCTTTCAATAGAAAAGAACGCATTTTTAACGAAGATAAGCCGCTGCACCTATTGATCATGGGTGGCAGTATGGGTTTGAGTGCTATCGGCTCAGTTATCCGCGAAATAATAAAAGGAAAAGTCGGCCATCATTTAATATTGACAGTCGTGTGCGGGAGAAATAAGGAACTTTACGACGATCTTGCCAAAGAACATCAGGAAGATATTCGTGCAGGTAAAATAAGGCTTCACGGATTCGTCGACAATGTGGACGAACTTATGGAGTCATGTGATCTTATCATATCGAAACCGGGCGGTCTGACGGCAAGCGAGGCCATTCTCAAAAGTATTCCGATGATCATTCCTTTTTACATTCCCGGACAGGAGCACGGCAACGTAGAATTTCTTGTCGAGCACAACATGGCCATCGAGGTGCAGGATGTAGATCAACTCAGCTCACATTTGAAGCAGTTAGTCGAGCATCCTGACTTATACCGGAAGATGGTTGCTAACATGGAACAGCTGAACAAGACATACAGCATCGAAAAAATTGTCGATTTAGGCATCCAAATGATGGATGAACAGGAAAAACAGGATTCCTGATAGTGCGTCTTTGTGTTTAGTTCTCAATCCTTAAAATAAATCATTTGCATATTCTGTTTAACGCGTTGGAGTGTCTCTGATGCTTTTTCACATGCATTGGCGGTGCCTTCGCGCAGCACCTCTTCGACGTAGCCCGGATCTTTTTCGAGAATTGCGCGACGTTGACGGATCGGTTCGAGAGTCTCTTGAAGGACTTTTTCTAAGAAGCGTTTGACTTTGACGTCGCCCAGACCGCCTCGAGTATAATGTGCCTTTAAGGCGTCAAGCGATTCATAATCTTTTAAGTATTCGTCGACATGATCTTGAGTCGCAAACGCGTCAAGATAAATAAACACCGGGTTGTCCTCAACGTTTCCGGGATCGCTGATTCGGAGATGGTTCGGATCGGTATACATGGACATGACCTTGTCGTGAACCGTTTTCTGATCATCCGCAAGATAGATGCAATTGCCCAGCGACTTGCTCATTTTCGCTTTGCCGTCCGTTCCGGGGAGGCGCAGACTTGCTTTGTTTTCAGGCAGTAAGATCTCAGGCATCACCAAGGTATTGCCGTAAATGGTGTTGAAGCGCTGTACGATTTCGCGACAGATCTCAATCATAGGCGCCTGATCTTCTCCTACAGGTACCGTTGTCGCGTCAAACGCCGTAATATCAGCGGCTTGACTGACCGGATAACTGAAAAAGCCGAGCGGGACGCTGGATTGGAATCCGCGCATCTTAATCTCACTTTTGACAGTGGGATTGCGCTGTACACGCGCGACCGTCACGAGGTTCATATAATAGGTAAAAAGCTCAAAAAGTGCCGGAACCTGTGACTGAATGAGTAAATGCGATTTTTCCGGATCGACGCCGACGGCCAAGTTGTCAAGTGCTACTTCGCGTGCATTTTCTTTGACCTTTTCCGGGTGATCGAAGTTGTCTGTTAAAGCCTGCACATCGGCCAGCATAATATAGATTTCATCGTATTCACCTGAATTTTGAAGTTTGATACGATTTCGAAGTGATCCGACATAATGGCCTATATGAAGTCGTCCTGTCGGCCGGTCACCGGTAAGAATAATCTTTGCCATAACGAATATTTTCTCCTGCGTAAGCTTTTTCTAATGATTTGCTACATTATAGCGTAATGCGCAAACACGTGACGCGTGCACCGTTGACATACGGTATAATGTGAGAGATATCTGATATGAAAGACGTTATCTTTGCATCTATGATCACTTCATCCACAACTCAAGGCATCGACATGACCGGCTTGAAAAGCATGCCTCACTCTGGAATAATTGTGACAAATGGCATAGTAATGACGCATCAGGCAGGGTTCATTTATGCATTCATTACAGAAATAGACTAATCGCCCTGTTTTACGTGAAGAGGAAGGAGCAAGTATGGATCTTAAAACACCGCTTTACGATACGCATGTCAAACTTGGAGGGAAAATAGTGCCCTTTGGCGGCTATATGTTGCCGGTCGAGTACGAAACGGGCATGTTGAAAGAACACATGGCCGTCCGGCAGGCTGCCGGTCTGTTTGACGTCTCGCATATGGGTGAGATTTTCATTGAAGGAAAAGGCGCACTGGATTCTCTTAACGTCATTATGACGAATGATTTTACCAATTTGAAAATCGGACGCGTTCGCTACACACTGATGTGCAACGATGACGGCGGCATCGTCGATGACTTGATCGTCTACCGTCTGGCGGAAGACCGATTCATGTTGGTCGTCAACGCGGCCAATACGGCAAAGGACGACGCACACATTCGCGCCCATCTGCTGCCGGATACTGAAATGCACAACCGATCCGAGTCGATCGGTCTTTTGGCGCTTCAGGGACCGCAATCGGCCGCTATTTTGTATAAATTAGCGGATCAAGAAACTATACCGACAGGTTATTACAGTTTTCGTGAGCACGTACTGGTTGGCGGCATCGAGTGCCTCGTGTCTCGTACGGGATACACGGGTGAGTACGGCTATGAGTTTTATTGTACGTCGGACGAGGTTGTGAAGTTATGGCATAAACTCATGGATGCCGGAAGCGAATTTGGCTTAATCCCTTGCGGTCTTGGTGCACGAGATACTTTGAGGTTGGAGGCTTCGATGCCGCTTTACGGCCACGAGATGAATGAATCGTTGTCACCTCTTGAGGCGGGTCTCGATTTTGCGGTTAAGATGAACAAGGATTTCATAGGAAAAGATGCGATCATAAAGAAAGGCGTTCCGCGCAAACGCGTGGGAATGCGTGTGGAAGGACGCGGTATTATCCGTGAGAATCAGGACGTCTACCTCGGTGAAAAGAAAATCGGCGTGACGACGTCCGGAACATATCTTGCTTACCTCAAAGGCGCATATGCCATGGCATATGTCGAAACAGGAACGGTGGAGCAGGGCGATCAAGTGGAAGTGGATGTGCGCGGTCGACGCATCAAGGCTGAGATCGTACCCTTTCCTTTTTATAAATCTGAATAAGGCATGTGCATGCAACGATAGAAGAATAGGGATTCTATAAATCGAAACGGCACAACAGAGCGTAAGTAGATGGAGGTTTACATGAAAACACCGACAACATTGAAGTACAGCAAAACACATGAATGGGTTCGCGTGATGGACGACGGCATCGTTGAAATCGGCATAACAGATTTCGCTCAAAGCGAGCTCGGAAGCCTTGTCTTCGTCAATCTTCCTGATGAAGGCGATGAAGTTGAAAGTGGTGAAGCATTCGGCGACGTTGAGTCGGTCAAAGCCGTTTCCGACGTGATCAGTCCCGTCTCAGGCGTGGTGGCGGAAGTGAATGAAGTGCTACTCGATCATCCTGAAATGATCAACGACAGCCCCTATGAGGCGTGGATAATTCGCGTCTCTGACATCACCAGTGAGGAAGAACTCTTGGACGCAGAGGCGTACGATCAGTTCTGTGAAACCGAGGGCAGCTAAAATGGGCTGCTACGTTCCAAATACCAAAGCGCAGCAGCAAAAAATGCTGGAGACCATCGGATTCACGTCGTTCGATGATCTTTACAAGGTGATCCCTGAATCGATGCGCGTCAAGTCGTTGAAGCTTGAACCGGGGAAAAGCGAGCTGGAAGTGCGTCGGATCATGGAGGAACTTGCTGCTAAAAACAATCCGTTTAAGTCGATTTTCCGCGGTGCGGGAAGCTATGACCATTACATACCGTCTGTTGTTAAATCGGTGACATCTAAAGAATCCTTCCTCACGGCGTATACGCCGTATCAGGCGGAGATCAGTCAGGGCGTATTGCAGTCCATCTTTGAATACCAGACGATGATTTGCGAATTGACAGGCATGGATGTCTCGAACGCGTCCGTTTATGACGGTCCCGTTGCGGCCGCTGAAGCGGTGCTTATGTGTGAGACGAGGAAACGAAGTCGCGTTGTGCTTTCAGGGGCATTGCATCCACACGTAATTGAAGTAGTAAAGACGTATTGCGATGCGCGTTCCGTTGAGGTTACCGTTGTACCGCCTAAAGGCGGAAAAACAGACATGGAAGGCGTCAAAGACGCCCTAAAAGATGATGTGGCATGCCTTTGTTTCCAGCAACCCGGATATTACGGCATCATCGAAGACGCGGAGGCGTTATGTGCGTTGGCGCATGAAACAGGTGCGAAATCGGTGATGTATGTCAATCCGATCTCAATGGCGCTTCTCAAGACGCCTGCGGAATGCGGTGCCGATATAGCAGTCGGTGAAGGGCAGCCGCTCGGCATTCCGATGAGTTTTGGAGGCCCTTATCTTGGCTTTATGGCAACGACTCAACGCATGATGCGCCAACTTCCTGGCAGGATCGTCGGTGAGACGACGGACAGCCGCGGCGGCCGCGCTTTTGTACTGACGCTTCAGGCAAGGGAACAGCATATCAGGCGCGAAAAGGCCTCGAGCAACATCTGTACGAATCAGGCCCTGTGCGCCATGACGGCAAGTGTCTATCTAGCCGCCATGGGACCTTCAGGTCTCGAAGCCTGTGCGACGCAATGCCATAGCAAAGCCGTCTATGCCAAGGATCAGCTGGTATTGATCAAAGGCATATCCCTTTGCTACGACGAGCCTTTCTTTCATGAATTTGTTACGACGTGTCCCGTTGATCCTGATATCCTCAATCGCCGGTTGGCAAAGGAGGGCATTCTCGGCGGACTTCCGATTAATGAGGGCTTGCTCTGGTGTGTGACAGAAAAGCAGAGTAAAGAAGAGATCGACCGGATGGTCGCGGTGGCAAGGGAGGTGTGTGAATCGTGAAACTTATATTTGAACGCGGTTATAAAGGAAGAGGAAGCGAACACTTGCCCGATTGCGATGTGCCGGTTTGTCAACTTCCAGAATCGATGATAAGGGCAGAACAGCCTGCCTTGCCCGAGGTATCCGAGATTGAACTTGTGCGCCATTATACAGAACTCGAGAAACAGACGTACGGCGTGAACGACGGATTTTATCCGTTGGGTTCCTGTACCATGAAGTACAATCCTCGAATCAATGAGGAGATGGCATCGTTACCCGGTTTTACGAACATACATCCATTACAGAGCCAAGATACGGTTCAGGGATGTATGGAGGTGCTTTATAAGGCGGAAGAAGCGTTAAATGAAATTACTGGTATGGATCGCTTTACGATGCAACCCTCTGCCGGAGCGCACGGAGAGTTTACCGGATTGCTCCTGATTCGAGCTTGGCATCTCCATCACGGAAACACACAACGCACAAAAGTGATCGTGCCTGATTCGGCGCACGGCACCAACCCGGCGACGGTGACGATGGCAGGATACGAGACGGTCAACGTGCCTTCTACGAAAGACAGTCTTGTCGATCTTGACGCGTTGCGTGAAGCGGTCGGTGAGGATACGGCAGGTCTGATGCTGACGAATCCGAACACGCTCGGTCTCTTTGATCCGAACATCGGGGAAATTACGAAAATTATCCATGACGCCGGCGGTCTTTGTTATTACGACGGCGCTAATTTGAACGCCGTTATGGGACAGGCACGTCCGGGTGACATGGGATTTGACTGCGTGCACCTCAATGTGCATAAAACTTTTTCGGCACCGCACGGCGGCGGTGGGCCTGGATCCGGCCCGGTGGGCTGTAAAGCATTCTTGGCACCATTCCTGCCCGGTCCTGTCGTGGAAAAAGAAAACGGCGCGTATACGTTTAAGACGCCTAAGTTTTCGTTTGGACGCGTCCGCGGTTTCCACGGCAATTTTCTCGTGCTAGTGAAGACGCTGACCTATATTCTTTCATTGGGACGTGAGGGGATTCCGGAGGCTTCAGCCAATGCTGTACTCAATGCCAACTATCTCATGAACAGGATCGCGAAAGATTACGATATAGCCAGCGGTTCGCATTGCATGCACGAGTTCGTGATAACGCTTGAGAGACTACAGAAAGAGACCGGTGTTTCAGCACTTGATGTGGCCAAACGCTTAATCGATTACGGCATACATCCGCCGACAATGTATTTCCCTTTGAATGTAAAGGAAGCGCTCATGGTCGAGCCGGTGGAGACAGAACCGCTTGAAACACTCGATGAAGTGGCTGCGATCTTCGAACAAGTAATGGAGGAAGCAAGGGAAAATCCCGATCTTCTACACGGCGCCCCTCACAATGCACCGATCGGAAGGCCGGACGAAGTGAATGCAGCAAGAAATCCGGTGTTGAGATACACGCCGTAACGCAAGAAAGAGGCTCAGATGATCGGTGACGGTATCGATCGTCCATCTAAACAAGCCTTAATGATGTTCTAACAACTTAACGACATGATTGCTAAGAAAGGTGCTTTATTTTGTAGAAGCACCTTTCTTACAGAAGTGAAAGATGGCCTCAAGGTGATGGGGAGTGTATCCTAAAGAAGTGCCTGCATCGACGCCGTTGTCAAAAGAAATAAATATAGGATAATGACAGGTAAGAGCAGTTATGAAATAGGTAAGAAGAGCGTGATGAAGATGTTATACACTCATTCCCTTTATTGAGAGTTGGAAGATGATCACTAAGTTATTCGCTTACACAAGCAGGGGGACACAAGTCTGGGATAATCAGGCTTTGGAATCTTTTTTTCTGAACGATGTTCGTGAAGGGGAGTGCATCCTCTATCTTTGGCAGAATCAGAATACGGTTGTCATCGGGCGAAACCAGAACGCATGGAATGAGTGTGCTGTCGATGATTTAGAGCGGTCGGGCGGTGCGCTTGCTCGGCGCCTTTCCGGAGGAGGCGCCGTCTATCACGATTTGGGAAACATTAATTTTACATTCCTTGTGCATTCGCAAGATTACGATGTCAAGAAACAATCAAGCGTGATATTGTATGCGGTGCGTGCACTTGGCATTAATGCAAAGATGTCGGGTCGGAACGATCTTATCGTTGACGGCAAAAAGTTTTCAGGTCATGCCTATTACCGAAAAGGAGATCGCTGCTTTCATCACGGCACCATCATGGTCGAGATCGATACGATGAAGCTGTCTTCGTTTCTTACGGTATCGAAGCCTAAATTGGAGAAAAACAGTGTCCCGTCGGTACAATCGAGAGTTGTTAACCTGCGTGAGTTAAAACCCGATCTGACGGTCAAGTGTGTAGAAGAGCAGTTGATTTCAAGTTTTAGTGATGTCTATGGTCTTCCAGCGGATATATTCCCCGAGGCGCGATTGAATCGCAGCGTGATTGATGAAGAACGGATAAAATTTGCCGATTGGGATTGGCGCTATGGTTCAAGAGCCGATTTCCCCGAAAAAACTGTCGGCAGATTTAGTTGGGGCATGGTCGAGATCGGTTATCATGTACAGCAAGGCGTGTTAAAGAATGTTGTTCTTTATTCCGACGGTATGGAGGCGGAACTGTTGTCGGAAATCCCTATACGGCTTGAAGGATGTCGTTACACGCCGCAGGCGCTCTTGGAGCGTCTCATGACGATTGAGGCGACGACGAGTCTTGAAAAAACTATTTTGCAGGATATCGGATCACTGTTTTAATAAATGAAAACACGTGCGGTGTATTCATGGGCATTTTTTTCATTTATTTCGAAAATACGTGATACGTCGAATGTGAGAATGCGCATCTACGACGAAGGACAATGGAACAATCTGAACTGATATTTTTGACACATGCTCATCAATGTCATCGCATGCACAACGCGGGATAATGGGCTAAGTGATCGACTAGATCGAAAGAGAAGAAAGGAACGCCATGGACACTTTATTTGACGTTGTTGTGATCGGCGGCGGCATCGGCGGTTATACGTGCGCGGCGAAGCTCGCCTCTTTGGGGAAAAAGACGGCTCTCGTGGAGCGCGATCAGTTGGGGGGAACGTGCCTGAATCGAGGCTGTATTCCGACTAAAACGCTGCTTCACGCGGCATCGCTTTTGTCGGACATTGAAAGAGCGGCATTTTTCGGTCTGACGCCGACGACTTCCTCAGTGGATTTTCCTGCGCTGAAAGCACGCAAAGATGAGGTTGTGTTAACACTTCGTCAAGGCGTTGAACGCATGCTTAAATCCGCTAAGGTCAACGTCATCGAAGGCGATGCCTTCGTGCCGGCTCCGGGCATTGTCGATGTGAACCTGCAAGACGGTGAGTCGGTGCGTCTTACGGCACAGGATTTGGTTGTTGCCGTCGGCTCTTCTCCCGGCAAGCCGCCCATTCCCGGCCTTGATCTTCCCGGCGTTTGGACAAGCGACGACATCCTCGAACAAGTTCCTTCGTTAGATTCTCTCATTATCATTGGCGGCGGCGTGATCGGCATGGAGTTCGCCTCATTTTATGCGTCGATCGGAACAAACGTGACTGTGCTTGAAGCATTGCCCTCAATCCTGCCGAATATGGATCGCGAGCTTGGACGCAGTCTTACAGCCCTTATGAAAAAACGCGGTGTCGTCGTGAACGTTAGTGCGCTGGTTAAGGAAATAGTGACCTCGGACGACGGTTTGACCGTTGCATACGAAGTTAAAGGGAAAATGGAAGAGGCCAAAGGGGAGGCAGTGCTGATCTCCACCGGACGCCATGTTCATCTGGAAGATGTTTTTGCGCCCTCTGTGCTTCCTCAACTCGACAAGGGAAGAGCTGTGACTGATCGCACAATGCGTACCGATATTCCGCATATTTATGTCATCGGCGATGCGGCGGCTGGAAGCCCGCAGCTTGCGCACACGGCATCTTCTCAAGGACTCGTGGCAGCCGCGGCTATCGCAGGTGTCCCTTCTGATATTGATATATCGCTAGTGCCGTCATGCGTGTATACGGATCCCGAAATCGCTTGCGTCGGGTTGACGGAAGCGGAAGCAAAGGATACCGGAATACGTGTGGTTACCGGCAAGTGTTTGACGTCAGCGAGCGGCAAATCGCTGATCAGCGGACAAGAGCGTGGCTTTGTGAAACTTGTCGCCGACGAGAACGGTGTTCTTTTAGGCGGACAGCTCATGTGTGCGCGCGCGACCGACATGATAGGTGAGATCGTCGCCGCGATATCGGCAGGGATGACCGTTAAAGAGTTGGCTTCTTTCGTCCGTCCCCATCCGACGTTTGAGGAAAGCATCGGCGAGGCGGCGAGCATCACCGCCGAAAAAGTCGCTCAGTTGCAAGGGCAATAATCTTCGCATTAGGATATCCGGGCTACGGATACTTTTCTTGTGAAAGATTCTTTCCGAATTGTGGATTCTTTTTTGACGACAGATGCTTTCCTATGCGGCGCAAAGAAGTTCTGCCCAAACTGCGAATTTTAGAGTGAGCGGTGATGTGATCATTTTTTAATGGTGCGCTTTCTCCTGTAAACGGCTGACTTAGCCTCAATAGGCCACCTGAAGGCGCACCGAAAAGCTGAAGATAAGGAAAAACATGGCAGAACTGGTGCTTTTCTCCACCCTGGCTTTGTTCGTCGGCATTATTTTGGATGCTGTTTTGGGAGATCCTAAAGGATGGCCTCACCTTGTTAAATGGTTTGCAAAGGTGATTGAATACATGGAGAAGAAGCTATATCCCATGACAAACAAACTACTGGCGGGCAAGCTGATAGTGGTGTTTGTTCTTTTCATATGCGGGGGTGTTCCAGCATTGATTTTGGTCGTTTCCTGGAACGTCTCGCCCTGGTTTTTTCTTGCGTTGGAAAGCTTGCTGTGCTGGCAGCTGCTGGCTGCAAGAAGCTTGCGGGATGAAAGCCTCCCGGTCTATGAGGCTCTTATCAGGCAGGATCTTGAAGAGGCGAGGACGGCATTGTCCTGGATCGTTGGAAGGGATACTGCGGCTCTGGACGATGCGGGCATCGCACGGGCAGCCGTGGAAACCGTAGCTGAAAACACAGCTGACGGGGTGGCTGCGCCGTTAATGTATATCGTGCTTGGAGGCGCTGCTTTGGGTTGTGTGTACAAGGCCGTTAACACAATGGACTCCATGGTGGGCTATCGTAACCGGCGCTACGAACAATTTGGCCGCTTCGCCGCTCGACTGGACGATGTGTTGAACTATA
>JAAZJV010000255.1 GCA_012800135.1 Clostridiaceae bacterium
AATGATAGCAATTCAACTTTTTTTGACAGATTAGGAAAACTTCTGTATATAATATTTTGAATTTGGACTCGTTGTTATGTCCTAAGGAGTTAATAGAATTGCATGTCAAAAACACTGATTATTGTTGAATCGCCTGCCAAGGCAAAAACAATCGCCCGTTATCTCGGGGATGGTTATGAGGTCAAGGCGTCAGTCGGGCATGTTCGTGATCTTCCGGCATCCACACTGGGCGTGGATGTAGAGCGCGACTTCAATCCGATGTATCTTATCATGCCCGGAAAAGATAAAATCATTAAGGAGCTCAGAAAAGCATCTGAGAAGGCAGATCGTGTTCTGCTCGCAACCGACCCGGATCGTGAAGGGGAAGCGATTGCGTGGCATCTTGCACACATATTAAAATTAGATCCGAAAAGTCATTGTCGGATTGCTTTCAATGAAATCACGGCTGGAGCGGTACGTCATGCCGTTGAGAATGCCCATCCGATTAATACCGATCTGGTGAATGCCCAGCAGGCACGTCGTATTTTAGATCGCTTAGTCGGTTATGAACTTTCGCCATTACTTTGGCAGAAAATTCGCAAGGGTCTGTCGGCAGGACGTGTTCAGTCTGTTGCGACTCGACTTATCGTGATGCGCGAGCGCGAGATTGAAAGTTTTATACCTGAAGAATATTGGAAACTGCAGGCTTTTTTGAAAAAAGCGGAGAAGGATTCTCCATTCGCAACGTTGTTTCATGGTACGAAGAAAAATGGGCGTGTCTCTCGCATGACCATTGGCTCAAAAGAAGAGCTTGATACGCTTCTGAATAATATTAAAAAGAACGAGTTTATCGTTGATGAAGTAAAGCCCGGAACGCGTAAGAGCCGGCCTTATGCGCCTTTTACAACAAGCACGCTTCAGCAAAATGCGTCAAGGGCACTGGGTTTCACTGCCAAACGGACGATGAATGCCGCGCAAAGGCTTTATGAAGGCATACCACTGGGTGAACTCGGCCAGATTTCGCTTGTGACTTATATTCGAACAGATTCTGTTCGCGTTTCCACTGGCGCTGTTAATGAAGCTCGCGCATGGATAGAAACTCGATTTGGAACGCCATATCTTCCGGACAAACCGCCGTATTACCGCAATAAGAACAAGTCACAGGATGCGCATGAAGCAATTCGCCCATCTCACCTTGACATGCCTCCTGAGCGCGTCGCATTCTACCTATCGGGTGATCTTCTTAAAATCTATACTTTGATCTGGAACCGATTCATTGCATCGCAAATGACACCAGCGGTGTATGACAAAATATCTTGTGATATTCTTGCCGGTGATTATCTTTTCAGGGCGCGTGGTGAAAAAATGATTTTTCCGGGGTGGCTAAAACTATATGGAGCGCAAACTGATTTAGAAGAAAAAAGAGATAATAACAAAAAGAGCAACTCGTCTAAAGATGACGATGAACCGGATATTGTTGAACTTCCTGAACTTAAAAAAGGCGATCGCTTGCTTTGTGAACGTCTAGTGCCTGAACAGAAATTTACACAACCGCCGCCTCGTTATACTGAAGCATCGCTCATCAAGGCGATGGAAGAACTGGGCATTGGGCGTCCATCAACATATGCACCGACTATATCTACGCTCTTTGATCGCTTTTATGTGGAACGAGAGGAGCGACAGATTAAGCCAACTGAACTCGGAAAGACTGTGACTGAAATGCTGGAAGAGCATTTTGCGAACATTGTTGATACGGATTTTACGGCAGAGATGGAAAATGCACTCGACAATGTCGAAGATGGCAGTCGAAACTGGGTAGAACTTTTAGACAGTTTTTACGGTCCATTCCACGAAGATGTTATTAAAGCCAAAGAAACTGCGGAAAAAGTTGTGATTGAGGATGAGCCGATAGATCGAAAGTGTCCTCAATGCAAAGAAGGTGACTTAGTTATCCGTATTGGCCGATATGGGAAATTTATTGCCTGTAATCGTTATCCTGAATGTAATTATACGGAGGCCATTTCTGATCCGACGTCTGCGCATTGTCCAAAATGCGGATCACCAGTTCGTGTTCGAAAAATAAGACGCGGCAATCGTCTTTATTATTGCGACAAAACGAACGACGAAAACTGTGATTTTACAAGCTTTGATCTTCCTATCGATGGTAAAAAATGCGAGACGTGTGGCAGTTATTGCGTTTTGAGGCGCTTTCGCGGGAGAACCTACGAAGCTTGCTCAAACAAGAATTGTCCAACGCGTAAACGTTCGAATGTATCTAAGGCGGGTGCCAAGGCTAAGTCAAGTAGTAAGTATAAAACCAAAAAAGCTTCAACTGCATCTGATGTGAGCACTGAGTCCGAATTAAAGAAAACTTCCTCTACATCTAAGGCGGGTGCAGAATCTAAGTCCGAGCAAGCTTCACCTGATCAGGTGAAAGAATGAATGAAACACTATGCAGCATCCTGAACCCATAATCGTCGAAGATGCAGATATGCAAACTTCCTCTTACCGGTATGATTTGCCTGAAGCTTTGATCGCTTCCCAGCCGGAGAAAATCAGAGACGCATCGCGTCTTCTTGTGATGCACGGCGACGGCGCGCTGGAACACCGTGTTTTTTTAGATCTTCCGAAATATTTAGAGCCGGGCGATTGTCTTGTGATCAACGATACACGTGTCATTCCCGCTCGTCTCTACGGTCATCGAGCCCAAACGGGAGGACGCGTAGAGATTCTTTTATTGCGTCAACTTGAGAGCGACGAAACTTGGCAGGTGCTTGTTAAGCCGGGAAAGAATGCTCGTCTTGGCGAACATGTCGTTATTTCAGACAATGAGCTCGAAGCGCGGGTCATTGATGTCAATACTGATGGCACACGCATCGTCAAATTTGAATACGATGGCGATTTTATGGCATTGATCGAACGATTAGGTGAAATGCCGCTTCCGCCTTACATTCACGAAAAGCTCAAGGACTCAGAGCGATATCAAACGGTTTATTCCCGTATTCCGGGGTCAGCGGCCGCTCCGACTGCCGGGCTTCATTTCACGGAGCCGTTGTTGCAGAAAATAAGTGATATGGGGATCAATATCGCACGTTTAACACTTCATGTGGGACTTGGTACCTTTCTTCCCGTAAAAGAAGAGCGCGTAGCGGATCATAACATGCATAGCGAGTTTTTTTTCTTCGACGATGTGGCAGCCCAAGCAGTCAACATGGCAAAACAATCCGGACATCGCGTTGTGGCCGTCGGAACCACGAGTTGCAGAGTACTCGAAAGTGTTGCTTTGGAACAGCATTTTGGCGATTACGCGTCTCCGCTTCAACCTGCCTCGGGAAATACCCAGCTTTACATTTATCCAGGATTTCGATTTCGCGTGGTGGATGCTATGATCACAAATTTTCATTTGCCCGAATCAACTCTCCTCATGCTAGTGTCTGCGTTGATGGGACGTGAGAAAATACTTGCGGCATATGAGGAAGCGATCAAGCGCCAATATCGTTTTTATAGTCTAGGAGATGCGATGCTGTTACTTCCTCATTTGACGGAGTCAGACCGTCATTCAGGAAAGTGCATAACGTAAACCTGTTGTGTATCCGATTGATGGAATCAGACCGTCATTCAGGAAAGTGCATAACGTAAACCTGTTGCGTATCCGATTGACGGAATCAGACCGTCATTCAGGAAAATGCATAAAATGAAGCCTGTTATTTCCCCGAATGGCGGAAACAGTGTGTCTCCTTAACTCAACGGATCAGCAAAGAGCGTTATTTCCCCGAATGGTGGAAACAGTGAGAGTGCCCACTGATGGAGTCAGCGAGAGTGCCCACATACGGAATCAGCATGTATGTTACAAGTGGAACCACAAGATTTTCGCCAATGAGAGATAAAATGAGATATAACCTGATGATTGAGATGAGTGAGAAAAAGATTGGAATGGAGAATGTCAATGACGCTTCCTGTGACATATGAACTAAAACATGTTTGCCGGCAGAGCGGTGCGCGACTGGGAGTCGTAACGACGCCTCACGGCAGCTTTGAAACGCCTGTTTTTATGCCGGTAGGCACACAGGCAACTGTCAAAACGATGACGCCGGAGGAGTTGAAGACGATTGGAGCCAATATTATTCTTGGCAACACGTACCATCTTTGGATGCGTCCCGGTGAGGCGGTGATGCGTGAGGCAGGCGGCCTTCATTCTTTCATGCATTGGGATCGTTCGATCCTAACGGATAGCGGCGGTTTTCAAGTGTTTTCACTGGCAAAATTAAATAAAATTACGGAAGAAGGTGTGCTCTTCCAGTCTCATATCGACGGTTCGAGACATATACTGACGCCTGAAAAATCGATCGAGATTCAACAAGCGCTCGGCTCGGACATTATGATGGCGATGGACGAATGTACGCCGTGGCCGGCTGATAAATCTTATGCTAAAAAGTCGCTTGAACGCACAACGCGATGGCTGGAACGCTGTGTCAATACTTGGGCTTGGGGCGACGCACGTGATCAAGCTCTTGACCAAGCACTGTTTGGCATTATTCAGGGCGGAACGTACGAAGATCTCCGCGTTCAAAGCGCGAAGGAAGTGACATCTTTTGATCTTCCAGGCTACGGAATCGGAGGCCTCTCGGTCGGAGAGCCTGCAGAGCTGATGTATGCGATGATTGAGGCGATTATGCCGTGGATGCCGCAAGATCGCCCCCGTTACCTCATGGGAGTCGGTACGCCGGATTTTCTTGTGGAGTGTTCCATACGCGGTGTGGACATGTTTGACTGCGTTTATCCGACACGTGTCGCAAGAAACGGCACAGCACTCACCTCGAATGGGCGTGTCGTCATACGTAACGCCGCCTACAGGCGTGATTTTACTCCGCTCGATCAATCTTGTAAATGCTACACCTGCCGCCACTACACGCGCGCATATTTGCATCATCTGATCCGCTGTAATGAAATCCTTGGAGCTCGCCTTTTGACATGGCACAATCTCTCATTCTTGATTCACTTGATGGCTTCCATTCGAAAGGCTATCCGAAATGACGAACTGTTATCCTTTCGCGATGCTTTTTTGGATCAGTATTACGGCAATGTTGGGGAAGAGATCGAGCGGGAATAATTAGATGAATCATGTCATACTTTTAGGAAAACACAGGATGTTCATTATTGTGTTTTTTGCTAACCGGTAAAAGGCTGCTCAGATACAAAAAGTGATCCTTTGGTAAACGAAAAGACACGGCTTTGATACTAGAATAACGATCTTGTGCCACATGATGACATTATTAATAAAATTAAACGGTCATGTGTTTTGACGCTAGAATGCGCATAATCGTCAAACCGCTGTTTTTATGGTACACTCAACTGTGTTGCCCTAGAGACGTTGCCCGTGCGGTGTCTTTGATGGCACGGAGTTTTTACCTTTGAAGGAGAAATCATTATGATGTTTAGTACTTTTTTGATGGCGGCAAAACAAGCAACAGAAGAGACCGCACAAAAAGGCGGTATTTTACAGTCGCTAGGGATGTTCTTGCCCTTTATTCTTATTATTGTAGTGATGTACTTTTTTACCATTCGTCCGCAGAAGAAGAGAGAAAGAGAACTCAAAGCCAAACTGGATCGCATGAAACCCGGTGATAAAGTGATGTCGATCGGCGGTATTGTCGGACGCGTTGCCAATATTTCCGGCGATGAAGTAACGATTTATTCGGGTGTTGCGAGCACGATGTTAACATTTAAGAAAAGTGCCATCAGCACGGTAATTTCTGATGATGAAGGTGCTGACTCGGATAAAGATTCCAAGAAGAGCAAGAAAGAATCCAAAAAAGAATTAAAGGAAGCAGACGCGAAGGATAGCGAGTCATCCTCAGAAAAGGACGCAGATTAAGCAGATAAAGACGCATAAACTGTGTTTTTAATCGACATTTTTTCACATCAAAGGAAAAGGTGTCTGTTAGAAATTACAGGCGATGCGCTTCATCTGTACCATAGTTTATTCGTGAGGCTTCCTGAGTCGGCTGATCGTTGCTATTCAACGCTTGCCTAAGATGCGGAGCAGACGATTTGGGGTTGATTTCTCAACATTCGATTGATGACGTCATTCGTGCAAACGACATCGTTGATGTCGTTTCGCGTTATGTGCGCCTTGAGAAAAAAAGTGGGATTAATCTCTTCGGTCTTTGTCCTTTTCATGATGAGAAAACGCCGTCATTTAGTGTAGTTCCCAGCAAACAGATCTTTTACTGTTTCGGATGTCACAAAGGCGGCAACGTCATTAAATTTATTCAAGAGATCGAGCATGTTTCCTATCCTGAAGCTATACGAATGCTGGCCGATCAAGCCGGGGTTGTGCTCGACGAAGAGGAAAGCGACGGTCAGTGGAAGATAAAAAGGGAGCGCCGGCAACAGGCCTTGGCGGCGCTGTTGGAGGCCGGTCGTTACTACTACAGTTCACTCGAATCACAAGAGGGACAGCCTGCACGAGATTACCTCGCACGTCGCGGAATTGATCGCACGATCTATCGCACTTTCGGTCTAGGTTTTGCTCTGGATCGATGGGATGATCTTTTTCAATACTTGAAGTCAAAAGGGTTTGATGAATCGGCGATGATTGATGCCGGATTGATTCGCCGGTCAAGTAAAAATACGTGGATCGATTTTTTTAGAGGTCGTGTAATGTTTCCTGTCATAGATGCTCAAGGACGCATTCTCGCTTTTGGAGGACGTCACATCGGCGATGACGGTCCAAAATACATCAACTCTCCGGAAACTCTCGTTTACCAAAAAGGCAAACATCTTTTCGGATGGCCTCAGGCACAGCGTGCAAGATCTGAAGAAATCATTGTCGTTGAAGGCTACATGGACGTGATCGCACTTGCCCGGGCAGGTGTCAAGAATGCTGTAGCCCCGCTCGGAACTGCGTTGACTCCATATCAGGCGCAGCTTCTCGGAAGATCGGCTCGCCGCGTTCTGCTCCTTTTCGACTCGGATCGCGCCGGTACGGAAGCGGCGCTGCGCGCGCATGAAATATTGCGACAGGCAAATGTGTCTGTCCGTTTTATTCTATTAGACGGGGCAAAGGATCCTGATGACTATCTCAACCGTTTTGGCAAGGGTCGATTGGTTGCTGCGTTGGCAGAATCGCTTGACGTGACAGGTTATCGGCTTGCATTATTAGAGCAGGAACAAAAAGAAATTCCCCTCCTTCCGGAGAATGAGACGCGCAATCGAGCGCTGTCTGTTCTTGCAGAAGAGCCGGATGGCGTGACACGTGAAATTTATGCGAGACGTCTTGGTGAACGCTGGCGACTTTCGTCAAAAACGATTCTGGAAGAGGTCGAACGTCGTCGAACACAACGACGCGATGATAAAATGAGTACATCGGCTGAAGGTTATCGTAACGTACATCTTCCTGATGACGTAATGCGCCTGCGGAAAAGACAAAGACAGGCACAAAAAAGTGAAGAGAATCATGCGATAATTCTTCTGGCGCTTCTGGTGAATACGCCTTCACTGATCAATGAGCAACCGCGTATTGAGGAGACGATGCTCGAAGGTTTTTCCTTGTCAGCCTCTGTTAGAGACAAGTTGCTGTCAGAAAGTGCCCGTATGCCACTTCAATCTGCGGATTTTTCGCCCGGGATTTTGAAGAGTTTAGCTTCTTCCGTCATCGACAGTGCGAGCGAGGGGACATTGACGACAGCAACCTTTCTATCGCGTTTCGATCAACTTGATGACGTGGAGACGGAAGAGGATAATATCGCAGAGGATATTGAATTGCTGCGGCGTATGTTCCTGCGGACAATCCAGACCTTTGATAAAATGCGGATGAATACTGAGAGTAAAAGGCGCCTTTATAAGCGTGAATTGATGACAATGCGGGCGGAGCGTTGGGAAAACAACGCATCGATTCTGAATGACAGAGGTTCTGAAATGGAAATTTCCGGCCAGAAGGAAAACGCCAATCGCGCGTATTCTAAAGCGGCCGAGCTGATGATGGCTGCGCAAATCATGCGCACAATCTTGCAAGGAGAACAATGACTGCGATGAGTAAAAATGAAACAACAAATGTATTAACGTGGCAAGAGGCTTCTGCTAAATCTGCCTACAGTGCGTTGATCGTTGAACCAACGGATCCAGAGGAAGTACCCGCGTTGTCCTTGCCTGCGTGGATTTCTACCACCCATTACCGCCCTGTCAGGACACCGGCACTTGACGTTGAGTCTGAAGACGAGATTTTATCTGTTTCCAAGGTTTCGATGCTTGCCGAAGATGATTTTCGCACTGTCCGTATTTCAGAGGATGATGACGCTGATAACGAAGATCGCGATTTTGACCCCGATGATGAAGACGATATTGATGACGATGAGCTTTTCATCGAAGACGATGGAGATGACCTCGACCCTTCTGAAAAGGATGAAGAAACTCTGCGAGAGCGCTTAGGCGACACGGATATTGATCTTAACATCATTTATCCGTTGATTTGTTATGGCAAAGACAAGGACGGCGAGCTAAAACAGCAGGAAGTGCTTGATTACCTCGACAAAATCCAATGGGATGAAGATCGGCTGGATGATGTGATCATTCTCTTGGAGCGCATTGGCATTGAAGTCATCGACGATGAAGAGATCGTTATGGAGATGCGCGAACGCGACCGGAGTAAAAAGGCGGAAGCGTATAACGATGCGATGCTTGTTGATGATCCTGTGCGCATGTATTTGAAAGAAATCGGTAAGGTTGAACTTCTCACTGCAGAAGAGGAGAAGATTCTAGCTGCGCGTATGGAAGCTGGAGATTGGGAAGCCAAACAGCACATGATTGAGGCTAACTTGCGCCTTGTTGTGAGCATTGCAAAGCGTTATACAGGCCGCGGCATGCATTTCTTAGATTTGATTCAGGAAGGCAATCTTGGGCTCATCAAGGCTGTTGATAAATTTGACTACACAAAGGGATTCAAATTCAGCACATACGCCACATGGTGGATTCGACAAGCGATCACGCGCGCCATAGCCGATCAGGCGCGTACGATACGTATTCCGGTACACATGGTGGAAACGATCAACAAGCTCATCCGTATACAGCGCCAGCTCGTTCAGGAGCTTGGGCGTGAGCCTGAAGTCGAGGAAATTGCGGCCGAAATGGATATCACGCCTGAAAAAGTGCGTGAGATCATGAAGATTTCACAGGAGCCTGTGTCGCTTGAAAAGCCAATTGGTGAGGAGGAAGACAGCCATCTAGGCGATTTTATTCCGGATGAGGATGCGCCGTCGCCTGCTGATCAGGCGGCATCAACACTTCTCAAAGAAGAGTTGACAAAAGTCCTTTCCAGCCTGACACCGCGAGAAGAGAAAGTCCTAAGACTGCGTTTTGGTCTTGATGATGGAAGATCGCGCACACTGGAAGAAGTCGGACTGGAGTTTGATGTTACTCGCGAACGCATTCGCCAGATTGAGGCAAAGGCACTTCGAAAAATGCGCGGTCCCGGTATGAGCGATAAACTGCGCGAATATCTTGACTAATGAACGTCGATATTGAACCGATGTGGTGAACTGAGTATGTGGCGTCCAATATATGGATAAGGTCAGAGAAGTCAATGATGACCGTTCGGACGACACAAATATTGCAAAATAAGAGATATGATGAACGGCGGCTTCACTTTTTCAGCGTCTGATTTGGGGGGAAGTCGCCGTCTTGCGCTCATTGCCTCGCTCGTACCGCAAGGCGGACGTGTCGTAGATATCGGTACCGATCATGCGCGAATTCCAATAGCACTTTTAGAAAGAGGAGTGGTATCTGAGGTTCTCGCCACGGATATTCGTTCTGGACCGCTTTTTGCCGCACGTCGACATGCGAGACAAAAAAACGTTGATCTAGAGCGAATTGTGTTTCTCGAAACAGATGGTTTTGAGAAAATATCTTTGACATCAGACGATACGGTGATTATTAGCGGGCTTGGCGGAGAGAACATCACTCAGATCCTCTGCGAAAGTCTTGTAAAAGCGCGTCGTGCGAGACGACTGATCTTGCAACCACAGACGTATGACGAAGTATTGCGGCGTTTTCTTTACGAAGCTGAATTGATCCCTTTAGACGAGATCGCTGTCTTAGATCGTCGTTATCCTTATCTGGTTATCGTTTGCGATCCGTCAATATCGGCTCGATCATTGCCGTCCCATTCTTTACTTGAGTTGTATTTCGGTCATTTTTTTCTAAACAAAGCCTTCGAGTCTTATCGATTGTTATACGATGGCGTGTCGTTTGACGCAGAGCAATTCTACAAATCATTTCCTAAGTACCTTAATGCTTATCGAGCATCAAGAACGAACGTTTTCCACGAAGAAACAGATGATACTTTTAACTGCAGTAATGTGGCGGAGTGTGAATCTTGTTTGCCATGCGAACCCGATGAGACGCCCCACAGCATGCAAACCGCAGAAGTCATCATATCGCCTACGCGCATGAGAAATGCTGTATCATTTTCAAAGCTCAACCCAAGTCCGAAGACATCGTCGACACGAATGGAAAATGTTCTGATTGCAGAGGGTACAGGCTTCGAGTGGTCGTATTTAGCTTGGCTTTTTCAAAAACTTCAGAAGTTAGTAAAGCGCAGACCTTTTGATTCGAAGATCGATTCACTGATACGGCAGCTTGAATTGAGAATGAATGAAAAAGCATGTTGCGAAAGCATGTAAACGGATAAAGCAATAGACATAGTGTCATAAGTTTGTCATTTGAACGGTATCGCGGATCACCTTATAATAACAAGGATCAGGGCTGAGTCAGTTTGACGGTCGCGGCGAAACGTTGAAAAGCGTTCGCTGAGGAAAGTCCGGGCTCTCAGGACAAGGATGCCGGCTAACGGCCGGTGAAGGCGACTTTAAGGAAAGTGCAACAGAAATAGACTGCCGAGTTGTATCTCGGCGATGGTGGAAAGGTGAGGTAAGAGCTCACCGGCGGCGCGGAGACGTGCCGGCCATGCAAACCCCATCCGGAGCAACGCCGTGGAGGAACAACGGGTGTCCGCCGGTTCCGCGGAGGCGGCTAGAGTCTTCTGGCAACAGAAGATCGAGACAGATGACCGTCCACGACAAAACCCGGCTTATAGACTGGCTCAGCAGATCGTCTAGAGGAGGTTGTCGCCAAATGCAGACGCTGAAGCAACGCAGCAGGATCATGTCTTTTATACCTGACGCACGCGATCGGCGTCGTATTCAGAATCGTCGTTACGCGATTCTTGCTTTCCTTATTCCTTTTCTTGTATTATTTCTCGCTTATGCAGTTCGCGGTGTTTTTCCATTTGGTAATCGCCATATACTTACGGTCGATCTTTATCACCAATACGCCCCCTTCATGGCAGTCTACCGCGATAAAATTCTATCGGGAGGATCTCCGTTTTACTCATTTGCCGGCGGTCTTGGGTTCAATTTTTACGCGCTCTTTGCCTATTACTTGGCAAGTCCTTTTAATTTGCTGCTGCTGATTTTTCCTCCGTCATTTTTGACGGAAGCCGTTTTGCTTATCACGCTTCTGAAGATTGGACTTGCGGGTTGGGCCTTTCATTTTTTCCTCAGGACCGCATTTCAACGACGCGGTTATCTAGCGATCGCTTTCTCATCGTTTTACGCGCTGTCGGGTTTTACGATGGCGTACGCGTGGAACGTTATGTGGCTTGACACGCTTATCTGGCTTCCTATCGTGTTTGCCGCGTTGATTCGATTGATGCGCGACGGCCGATGGATCCTGTATCCTGTCGCGCTGACTATGATGATTGTGAGTCATTTTTACACTGCCTATATGGCGTGCTTGTTTATAGCGCTGATGTTCCCGCTTTTCTTTTTACGTTCTTGCGAAAAATTTTCTAACAGGAAGAAATTGTTGGTTTTTTTGTCGGTTGTCGGGTTGACAATCCTAGCCGTTGCAATCACAGCAGTGATTATTTACCCGACATGGGAATCACTAAAACTCACTTCTGCCGCGGGAGACACTTTCCCTAAACCTGAACTTGAGGGTCAGCCTCTCAATTACCTTGGACAGCTTTTTCCTTTCTTGGAGCCAACGGTTCGCTCAGGTGCTCCTAATATTTACTGTGGCGTAATTATTTTGTTATTGTTGCCTATGTACGTCGTCTCGGGAAGAATACGTCTGCGCGACAAAATTTTGAATATGCTCGTTTTCTTCTTGTTGCTGCTCTCATTTGACTTCAATGTGTTCAATTTTGTTTGGCACGGCATGC
>JAAZJV010000328.1 GCA_012800135.1 Clostridiaceae bacterium
ACTCCAACGATACATTCTTGCTCATTATAGCTGGGTATTATTATCAGTACTTTCAATTTTTCTCCTCACCAACCGTACTTCGAGGAAATATTGCGCTTAAACCTATCGCTAATATAAGATACCTCAAGAAAAACATAGTTATTCCATATCTTCCAAAGGCAAATGTCAGCGAGTATATGAGTATCTGTGAACCGTACACGGCCAGCAAATACATGGTTTCTTTTAGCTTGTGTTTTCTAATTAAAATTACTATTAAAGCCAATATAGAAATATACAATTCAACTTCTATAAATTTATGTATAAATGACAGAGGTACACCTAACACCTCATCCCAATAGAATGTTGAAGTTAATAATATCTTCGGCTTTATATAGAAATACGAAACCAACATCGATTTTTTATTTTTATTCCACCAGTGCTCTTTTCTGTATTCAGCTTTTAAATCGTCGTATTCCAGCGAATAATACCTAGTGAGATGAGGCTTCTCATCCTTGTTTTGCAAGTAGTATCGCATTTCGTCGCTTATATTTTCATCTAAACTGCTGTAATCTAACTCTTCATCAGTAGGATACCCGTATCCTTGATATGTTCCCAAGAGTTTAGGGTTACCTACTCCGTAGGTTAGAGGTATGAAATCACCGAAAATCTTGTAGTTTCTGATCGTCCATGGTAACAAGCACATTATTAAAACTATTCCCGCAATAAGGCCGCCTTTTAGAAGAGTAAGAAACCGATGTTTCTTTGACAACAAATATATAAATATAAAAATCGGTGCTATTCCGATGTTTGGTCGAAAAAAAACTGCCACAATATAGCAAATTGTCAGGTAGACATAATTTTTTAATCTTAAATCTTCTCCCAGTCTAAAAGTCAAATAAACCAATAACGAAAAAAACAACAAATAAGGAGTTTCTGTCAATATGAGATTGTTCATCCAAACATAATCCAAACTTAAAAAGAAGACAGTAGGAATAAGGGATAAATATTTATTTAAAAACATGTTCGCAGTTTTATATACAGTAAATATTGTGGCATGCCCCATGAACATCCAGAATAATTTCAAAGAGATCATGAAAGCCTGACTTTCTCCAAAAATCAAGTAAAAAAAAGCAACTAAAAATGTTAGACCGGGCATAATTTGAGCCGATATAGGCCCGTGCATCGTAATTTCACCCGTCTGAGCAAATACTTTTCCACTATTAATATAGCTGAGGTCATCACTTTTGATAGTATAATTAACCCCTAACTGGTTTAAGACTAAGAAGTGTAAGATTAATGATATTGATATTATGATGAATACTGGATAATTATTATTAAAGCTATTTTTGAATTTGCCAAAAAAAACATTTTCAGTTGTTAAGTTTTTTTTGCCACACTTCATAACAATTCACCCAAAGATACCTTAATAAATTGACTTAATTGACAGTATCATTTAAGGATTTTAGTGTCAAGGTTAAGCTGTTTAAATAAGATTTGCACCGACAGATTATACGTATCAATTAATGCGTGGAGGTCAATGCTCATGCCGTTGAAGAGAAATTTTATAAGGTTTATACCATTTTACTAAACATTTTTTATAAGCGTCTCATTCCGTCACTTAATGACGCGTGGCTCTTTTTGTATGGAGCAAAAAAACCAATGTTAGAGGACGCCTTTGAGCATTATCGTAAGAATCGGTTAAATCGAGATATATTCGAAGATTATGTTGAATTTTTTCCGCTTGATACGATGAGAATAGAAGAAGAGAGACATCATGCTATTCCC
>JAAZJV010000256.1 GCA_012800135.1 Clostridiaceae bacterium
AGCCTCTGGCCAACCTTGATCCGGAATCTATCCGTCTTTTAGAGGAAGTTTTAGGCAAAGAGAAGAATCGCTTCCTGATCTTAATTACACACCAGCCCGTCAGCATACCAACCGAGCTTAGCGTGTCAACTTAAGGAAGAAGGAAAATCGCATGCTTGATACACAAAACTTGTCTTTTCAGGTGCATAACGATGCCGAAGAGCGGCTGAATAATTTTGACGACCGGCATCCAGTCAGCTATTACGGATTTTCGTATTGAGCTGAACGGAAAAAATTCCAGCGCCAGCATCGTGTCACGATCCGTCGCAAAAGGTGACTCCAAACAGTACTTTTTTTCCGTCATCAACGGCAATAATCAGTGCAAGGGCCACTCGGCCTGTGATGCTATTATCATGGATCGCGCTATGGTAAAAGCGGTGCCTGACGTCACGGCTAAACATGTGGATGCGGAACTTATTCACGAAGCGGCCATCGGCAAGATTGCCGGAGAACAAATCACCACGCTCATGACACTGGGATTGAGCTATGAAGAAGCCGAGCAAGAAATCATTGCCGCTTTTTTGCGCTAAAAGAAAGTAGAGCATTTTTACATCCCTTTGAGAAATACTCAAACCATTGCCGCATTTTCAAGTTAAATAAAAGTGTACAATCATACTGCATCGCATTTCGATGCTCTACTAAAAATCAGAGAAAGCAGGAGGACAATATAAAATGGCAGTTACCAGACAGATTACAAAAAACATCACATGGGTCGGCGGAAGCGACCGGCGCTTGGCATTGTTCGAAAATATCTTTCCCTTGGAGCACGGTGTCACCTACAATTCTTATCTTATTAACGACACAAAGACAGCTTTGATTGATACAGTGGATGCCTCCGTTGCCCGGGAATTTCTTGAAAACATCCAACAAGCCCTTGACGGCAGACCGCTAGATTACCTCGTCATAAATCACATGGAGCCGGACCACTGCGCTCAGATCGACACCATTCGCATGCTCTATCCGGATATCAAGCTGGTGGGCAACAGCAAGACCTTTCAATTCATCCGCCAGTTTTACGACATGAACTTAGGCGATTCCTGCGTCCAAGTCAAAGAAGGCGATTGCTTAAACTTGGGAAAACACACTTTGCAATTTCTATTCGCACCTATGGTGCATTGGCCGGAGGTCATGTTCTCCTATGAGGATCACACAGGTATACTCTTTTCGGCCGATGCCTTTGGCACATTTGGCGCATTTCAAGGTTCGATATTCAGTGATGAGGACGACTACCAAGAGGTTTATCTGGAGGAAGCCCGCCGATATTACACCAACATCGTTGGTAAATACGGACCTCAAGTGCAGTCTGCCATGAGAAAGGCGTCCACACTTGATATACAAATGATTTGTCCTTTACACGGCCCCGTCCTTCGAGGTGAAGAGATACCGTTTCTGTTGGGAAAATACGCAAAATGGAGCTGCTACGAGCCTGAAGAAAAAGGCGTGCTCATCGCCTACGCCTCCATGTACGGCAATACGAAAAATGTCGCAGAGTTGCTTTCAGCTAAACTGGTCGAGGCGGGTATCCGACCGGTGCGCGTGTATGACGTATCAAAAACGCATTATTCTTACATCGTAGCGCAAGCTTTTCGCTTGAGCCACTGGGTCTTCGCCTCCCCCACCTATAACATGGGGCTTTATGCGCCGATGGAAACCCTTATGAGGGATTTACAGGCTCTAAACTTAAGAAACCGGGATGCGGCTCTCATTTCCAACGGCACCTGGGCGCCGGCGGCAGGCAAAATAATGACAGAGATTCTGGGTTGCATGAAAGATATCCGCTTGGTCGGCGATGTGCTGGATATCCGCTCTACCCTAAAACAGGATCAATTACCGCAACTGGATTTCTTTGTTCAAGCATTGCTGGAAAGTGGCTTAGAGGTGTGTTAAGAACCCGGCGTCATCTTATGAAAGTCAGGAGAACCGACGAAGCACCTTGAAGCGGTCTGTCACTTTGTTAAATCATTCTTAGCGTCAACCCGGCCATTTCTGAAAGACTAAACGGCATCAATAAGAATAGACCTCACAAACGAAACAGACTGCAATCAGCCGAGAGCTACGTCGAGAATCATCATGACGGTAAAACCTAGCATGACGCCAATCGTCGCGACGTCAGCTTTTATCTGCAAATCTTCCTCTTCCTGACGCTGAGCTTCCGGAATCAGTTCTTCGACAACAACAAAGATCATAGCACCGGCCGCAAAAGCGAGCGCAAAAGGCAAAATATTTTGAAAAGCCTGTACGGCAATGACACCAAGAACGGCAGATATCGGTTCGACAATGCCGGACATTTGACCATAGAAAAAAGCTTTGCTCCTACTCATGCCTTCACGCCTGAGCGGGATTGATACGGCAGCACCTTCGGGAAAATTCTGAAGACCGATACCTACCGCCAGTGCAATAGCTCCGGCAAGCTCCGCCCCTTCAATACCGGCTGCAGCCGCACCGAATGCGACACCGACGGCAAGTCCTTCGGGAATGTTGTGGATTGTGATGGCTAAAACGAGAAGAATACTCCTCCGAAGATTCGACTTCGGACCATGTATCTCACCGCCTTTGCCGAGCCCCGAGTGCATATGCGGCAAAAGGTGATCGACAAGCATGAGGAAACCTCCACCTGCTAAAAAACCAACAGCTGCGACGAGGTAAGGAATCTGTCCAATCTGTTCTGCCATTGCAATTGCCGGCTGCAAAAGCGACCAGAAGCTTGCGGCGATCATCACGCCGGAAGCAAACCCGAGCATGGCATTCAAAGCTATTTTGTTGATGCGTCGGAAGAAAAAGACCAAACCGGCGCCGAGCGCCGTCATACCCCAAGTAAAAAGTGTGCCGATCAGCGCCTGTATTGTCGGCGCAAGTTCTCCAAAATGAGCCATGAGCATCTCTCCTATTAAATCTATCTAATAACGAACAATCGATTGCCCATTCGAAAGATAATGTGATTCAGCGATTGAATAATATCATACTCGAGTTGTAAAGCATCGTAATAAAGTAAACACTGTTTTTCTTCACATCCTGATCTTCAGTTTATATATGCGGTAATCCACGCTTATTATCGTCGACTACGGAGTAGCACTTAGGCTAGTCTACGTCGCCACAATCTGAAAGGCACTCCGTATTATTTATTAGCAACAAAATGAGGGATTAAATTTGTGTTATACAAATAAGAACATGAAACTCATTCAACATTTCACCTAATATTCTATATTAGATATGCTTCTTAATTGTATGACTTGTCGAATCTTATGCTATAATATTTTATACAACCACTCATTACGGCAAAAGGAGGTAAAACGATGAGCAACAAGTTATTGGACAAGTACGGACTTTACATTGACGGAAAATGGCGCGACGCATCCGACGGCGCGACATTTGAAGGCAAAAGCCCAATTGACGGCACACATCTTGCGTTTTGTGCGCAGGCCACAGAGCAAGATGTCGATGATGCGGTAACTGCCGCTTGGAAAGCCTTTGAGAGTTGGAAAAAAACAACTCCCGCAGAAAGA
>JAAZJV010000344.1 GCA_012800135.1 Clostridiaceae bacterium
AGCGCGCGCTTCATCGCCCATCGCGCCTATGCCATAAGGCGAAGGCAAGCTCGTAATATGAAGTAGCACCCCACTTTCGCGCCATCTGCCATTCGTCGGCACATCCTGGCGCAAGACCTCTTTTTTTGCAGTATCGGAATGCGCATCACTCAAGAGCACATCTTCCCTTTGCACAATCTCCTGACGATCGTTTGCGGAAGCATATGCAATCGTCACCGCAGCGCTCTCAGAATTAGACATATAATCATAAGCCTCACTGACAACTTAAAATCAGAAATATAGTAACACAGCCAGATTCTTTGCACGATAGTTAACAGACCGCATTGTAGTAACTTTGGTTGATATTGACTGAACAGAATCCTTTACATGTGTGGCTAGCGCAAATTCGATACTTCGAATAATTGCGCAACCGCGAGCTCAGCTCTCTTCGAATGATTCGAGACAACTACGATAAAATCGTTATCGCAGGAAATTGCGACTATACTGGCATCAAGATTGTTAAGTTAACGGACTTCCTGCTCGAGTAATTATTAATCGTGCGAAGATTGGCCGCCTTTGCTATAATCATTAAAATGCAGATCATGATAGAAGTGTCCTTCGTTTCGATTGCCGTCTAATAGAAGCGACAGGGCGCTATTATTGCGCATTAACACAACATTTGAAATAGCAGGTAATGCTGGAATAAGGAGCACTGGATGAAGCAACGACGTAAAGTAGAAACGAAATACGTTTATCGAAGTGTTTGCGCTTTGCTTCTTACACTGATCGCGACCGGCATGTTTTTGTATACATGGTACGGGTTTGTTTCGGTGAACAACTATACGGGTCATTTGACCGGGCGAGGCAATCTTGCCATGGCGACCGCGATCTATTTCATTTTATTCCTTGTAATCGGGCGTTGGCTCCACGCGTTTTCCATTGGTGTTGACCGCAAGATCGTTTTACTGCCCTCTTTGGGACTGACGATCATCGTTGTGAACTTTATTGAGCTTTTCGTCTCCTGCGCGATCACCGGTCAATTTAGATTCTTTGTTGCATTTCTCGGACGCTACGCGATCCTTTGTTTAGCGCAAATCGCACTGCTAGCATTACTCATCATCCAAATGGTCAATGTGTACCGGCGATTATTTCCACCGTTGCGTTTACTTGCGATACAAGGGGACTACCAAATTGATTTGTACGAGAAAATATACGTAAGACAGGATAAATACCAGATTGTAAAAACGATTCACGAAGAAGAAGCTCTTGACATACTTGAAACGGAAATCCAAAAGTATGACGGTATCCTAATTAATGATGTACCCATAACCAATGAGCATTTCATCATCAAGAAGTGTTACGCACATCATAAACGTGTTTATTACGTACCGAAATTGTCAGATATTCTTGTACACAGCTCAACCGTCCTCAATATATTCGATACTCCTTTATTTCTCAATCGAAACCAAGATGCTTCGTTAGGCAGCGCATTTGTTAAACGATTGCTAGATATTGTAACGAGTCTTGCAGGTCTGATTATCCTAAGCCCTCTAGGTCTTATCAC
>JAAZJV010000257.1 GCA_012800135.1 Clostridiaceae bacterium
ATTTGCAAACACGCTCTTTACATTTTTCTGTTTTAAGAAGAGAATGTCCCTATAAGCAAGACAGGATAACACCGCCTCGACGACAAAGAAGTGGGATGTTGCTTGCCCAATACGCAAGCAACCTTGATATTATTTTGCGTTGCAAAGCAAGATTTGCCCCGCAGAGTGTATATCGTGCGGTCGAAGAGGTGGCAAGCTCGATATGACGATCATCAATACGCTATTTGGAATACCGCTGGGACATGTGATGCGTTTTTGCTGGCAACTAGTCGGCAATTACGGTGTTTCCATTATCCTGTTCACACTCTTTACAAAAATCATCATGTTCCCCTTATCGCTGATTTCACAGAAAAACTCGATTGCGATGATTAAGCTGCGCCCTCTCTTAGAGGACGTCCGTCGACGTTATGACGGCAACAGCGCTGAAATCGCCGAGATGCAAAAAGCGCTATATAAAAAAGAGCGTTACAGCCCGATCAAGGGTATGCTGCCGCTCTTAATCCAAATCCCCATTATCCTCGGATTGATTAATGTGATCTACCATCCGGTGCAGCATCTGTTACAACTTGACGCAGATACCATTGGCCTTTTTATTGAAAGAACGGCGCGTTTTCTCAACATAACACCCGAGGCAATGGGAACCGGCGCGGAACTTACCGTGTTGGAGACGGCACAGGCAAACCCGGCGCTGTTTACGGGGCTATCAGGTCTTGACAAGATCCTTCAGATGGACCTTCATTTTCTTGGCACGAATATGGCCGAAGTTCCGCGCCTTGCCTCCGCCACCGTCCTTTATCCTATCCTCTCAGGCGCAAGCGCGCTGCTTCTCGGCATCTACCAAAATCGCGTCAATATACTGCAGCGTGTACAGAGCGTAGTAAGCCGCTGGGGCATGACGATTTTCCTAGTGGCATTCTCCGCCTTTTTTGCCGCTATCTTGCCGTGCGGTGTGGGGCTTTACTGGATTAGCGGAAACTTGATGTCTATTCCGGTGCAAGCGCTATGCAATAAGATTTACGATCCGGGAGCATACGCCGATAACCTCAAACATATTGAGAAGCCGCACCTTACTCGTGAAGAAAAGCGGGCACAGCGCGTCCTCAACGCAAAAAAACGTCGTACTCAGCGCGCCGACAAAAAGCGCTTTATGAATACGAAAGATAAGCAGCTTGTTTTCTATGCGGAAAGCAGTGGTTATTACAAATATTTTGAGGGATTTATCGATTACATCCTCGAACACTCGGAGCTTGTCGTCCATTACGTCACAAGCGACATCAACGATCAAGTATTCGCAAAAAACAATCCACGCATCCAAACGTACTACATCGGCCCGATCGCGCTCATTCAGTTCATGATGCTGATGGACGCCGATATGGTCGTGATGACGATGCCCGATCTTGAAAAATATCAGATCAAACGCTCTCTCGTCAGAAAAGACATCGAATACATTTACCTCGATCACGGAATGACGAGCCTGCACCTTATGCTTCGAGAAGGCGCACTCGACCATTTCGATACGATTTTCTGTTACGGCCCTAATCACATCCGCGAAATTCGCGAAACGGAACGCGTGTACGATCTGCCGCCCAAAAAGCTGGTCAAAACAGGATACCCGCTGCTTGACTCCATGCTGAAAGCGGCCGATGAGCTCGGCAACATTGAAAACGATCCGAAAAAAATCCTCATCGCTCCTTCTTGGCAAAAAGACAACATCCTCGAATTATGTCCGGATGAAGTCATCCGGCCGCTGCTTGATGCAGGTTATCGCGTTATTGCCCGTCCGCACCCCGAATTCGTGAAACGTTTTCCGGATCAAGTCGATGCCTTGATCCGGCAATACAGCGATGCCGGCGATGCGTTTGAGTTCCAGACATCCTTCGCCTCAAACGAGACTGTCTACACCGCGGATCTTGTCATAACGGATTGGTCTACGATTGCCAATGAATTCTCCTACGCGACAAAGAAACCGTCTCTTTTCATCAACACTCCGATGAAAATCATGAACCCGAATTACAAGAAAATTCCCTGTGTTCCGCTGGATATATCGCTTCGCGATGAGATCGGCATCTCAATTGACACCGATAAGCTTGATCAGCTGCCTGAAGTCGTCACGGATCTTCTCGAACGCAAGGACTACTACCGAGAACATATCGCGGACGTCGTTCAGCAAAACATCTTCGATGTCGGCAATGGCGCACAAGGAGGCGGCTCTTACATCGTAAATACGCTCACCGCAAAGAGAAAAGCGCGCGAAAAACATACTCCCCCGAAGAAAGATCGGATGGCGCCCGCAGCCGTTGTGAACGATTTAAGAGCATTGTCCGAGGGCGACGCGCACGATGTCGATCAGGATATTTTGTCGATGGACGAAACACACATGTCAACGTATCTAGAACAGATCGAGCAACGCTTGGAGACATTTTTGGCACGCGTGAGCGATCAACAGGATGAAGATTTCAGAAAAAGCGTCGAACGACATCTCCGCGAGCGGGTTACGCCCGATCCTAAACAGACACATCCGCGCGGCATATGGATCAAGGCTCTGCTCGACGATTTAGTCGATGTCGATATTGAGACATCAAGTCCTCTTGAAAACGCGACATCTGCGAAGAAGACCGTTGTCTCAATCGATACTGCGCAAGACGATGCTTTGGTGAACTCCTCTGCCGACAAAGATCTCTCTTGTGCGACTGGTGCAACCGCACCGGCCTCCGGAACCATTTCGGGCACAGCAAAGGCTGCTCATTTCAACTCGCATGATGTGATGAAGCAAGCCACGGTGACCGCCTCAACCACACCAAGCAGTTACACCGATGCTAACGACGCGACCAAACGCGCACCGGAAGGAGACTTCTCATGATGGCCTGGATGGCGAACGGATTATCAGAGCAATGCGGATTTCTAATTCACTGTTACATTGATCCTGCGACGACGACGTATCTCATTCAGATGATCTCCGCCATCGTTATCACGCTCGGCGTCACGATCGGCCTGCTTTTCACCCGTCTTCGCATGTCTCTGATGAATATCTACGTGCGTCTGTCAGGTTATTTTGTGCGCTTATTCACGAAAAAGAAAGATGAAGTAGAGGTTGACGAACCGTTATGGAAGGTAGCAGAAACGCGCTCAACACCATCACTGCACATCAACCGCCGTGACTTTCTCTTTAAAGAAAACCGCTCTTTCAAGAGTCGCCTTTTGACCGCCTTTTTGGTAAGCGCCGCCTTTTCTTTTACGTTTATGTTCTTCAGTGTTTACGAAGTCATCGCGTTGAACACTGATTCAATTCCTTTTGTTTTCGAACAAATTGCGGTAACAGTTGTGCTCGTTTTCGTCATTATCTTATTGGTGATGTGCGGAATTTTAATGATTTTCCGAGGCAGGGTGTTTGATTTTTTTGTCTCGCTCGCATGTGGCACCGTGTTTACAGGTTACATCCAAGCCAACTTTCTCAATGGCGCTCTCGGCAGTCTGACAGGTGATCCCGTTGTGTGGCACAATTTCACCCGAGAACTGATCATCAACACATTCCTTACGATTGTGCTTTTCGCTATCCCGCTGATACTCCGTTATCTTGGAAGAAAACTTTGGACCGTGACGATACGTGCCTTGTCAGGACTTCTCATAGTGATCCAACTCATCGCTATGTTGTCGCTTTCGGTACATATGCCTACAACAAAAATGAAAGCAGGTTACCTTTCGACCTCCGATATATATGACGTTGCGCCACAACACAATATTGTGATCATCGTGCTTGATCGACTGGATAATCGATACATCGAAGCTTTGTTGCAAGAAAACCCGAATTATTTTGACCGCCTCGACGGATTCACACGGTTTACAGACAACATGTCATTTTACAGTCAAACATTTCCTTCGGTGACCAATATGTTTACTGGGCATAATCATTTTTTTGATCGACCTACGTCTTCCTTTATGAAAGAAGCATGGCAGACCTCAAAAATTCTTCCTCAGTTACACGAATCGAACTACACGATTACAATGTATATGGAAAAGGGTTACACCTATTCCGACATTAGCGACCTGCAGCCTACCGTTCAAAATGCCGTTTATCAGGTGCTGCATGTTAATCAGCGCCGCGCATTGAAGGAGCTCCTATTGCTCTCGGCATATCGCTATGCACCCTACGCATTCAAGCCTTTTTTCTGGACATCGTCAGATCGATTCGGTAATTTATTCTGTACGCCATCGGGTCAGTCGCATTACGTTACTGATGATGTCAAGTTTTTCAATCAGCTGAAACAAGAAGGACTTTCTGTAGAAGGGGAGGGCGGTCAGCTGAAATATATCCACCTTAACGGAACACATGGACCCCACAATATGGATGCGATGGCTCGACCGGTTGACTCATCAAAAACGAGTTCCCTCGAGCAGGCAAAAGGCTGTTTTTATATCGTGTTTCATTATCTGGCTGAACTGAAAAGATTGGGAAAATATGATGACAGCACGATCATCATTACGGGCGATCACGGAGCCAGAAAAGACGATCATCTTCCGCTTGACCGAGCTATTGTAACAGCACTCTTTGTGAAGCCGCGCGGAGCTGGAGGAACACCTCTTGTCTCCAATCAGGCACCCGTAACGACCGACAACTTTAGGGCATTTATATACGCGGAAGCCGGTTTGCCCTATGAAGCGCTTGGACCATCCTATTTTGACGTCCCGGAAACGGAAGTTAACACGCGTTACTTGTACCACCGACTTAATGCGAAACCGAAAAATCGCATGCTCATCTATGAAATCACAGGCGATGCCAACGATTTTTCAAACTGGAAACTCGTCGACGACTTTGAAACGGACTACTGATCGTGCGTCAGACGCAGTGAAGCGTAATGCCAAAGACCATACGGCCGCTGTCTCGATTTTCGCGGCAACGTCCATTCCTGATCGCGCCTTAGACCGAACGACAGCACTAATGCGATCGCAACCAATCAATTCCTGTCATTATTATCTTGTGAAAGAGGCGTGCATTCGTCGATTTTGCTAAAAAATCGATCACATGCAAAAATTCATTAAAAACCGATATTGATGCCTATACTTGCACCCGGTGTGGTCATCATATGAGCCAGCAACACGAGGACAGGATCGTCAACCGCTCACTGGTCAAACGGAGCAAATGGGGCAAGGCGCTGATACACTTCAGCGACCGGCAAACCCATCACAGAAAAGAAGTCGCCATCTATTCCTGAAATGATAAGACCGCCAAGCTCTTGGATGCCGTATGCTCCGGCCTTGTCAAGCGGTGCACCTGTTGCAACGCAACGATCGATGAGCTCTTCGACAACAGACGATAAGGGATAAAACGTTACGTCCGTCAATACGGAAAAAACGTCTGTCGATGAGCCGGCAAGGATCGTAACGCCTGTTGCCACAAGGTGCGTCCTGCCGGCCAGTTCTCGCAACATTCTCCGCGCGTCCGCCTCATCCTCCGGTTTCCCATAAAACACACCATCCAAACTCACAACGGTGTCCGCTCCGATAACGATCGCGTCCGGATAATCTTCCAGAACGCGTGCCGCCTTAGCAAAAGACAGCGCCTCAACAACGTGTGTCGGTGAATGCCTGTCATCCAACGTTTCTAGAACGTGCCTCTCATCACATGCCGCCGGCACAACGTCAAACGAAAATCCCGTCATCGCCAGCAATTCACGCCTCCTTGGCGATTGGCTGGCCAAAATCAATTTCATTCGTATACCTTCTGTCCGACGATTTCATCGCCGGCCTTTCCCCCTTGATTCCCTTGCCGGAAAAGACTCTTCCGATCCTTCTTCGATGTTCATCCGATTTTGCTGTTCTGACTTTACCTTCATATCACATCTTAATGCAATCGTCATGTCTTTGGATGTCATCGCTGGCATCAATTCGATGAGTTATTCAAATTGTGGCAGAATGGGTTATAAGCTTACATAAATTGGGTTATAAGCTTACATAAATTGTGAAAGAGCAAAAGGTTGTTCGGTAATAATAGAATATGCATATAAAAGATGATAACTGATTTCGAGTTGAGATTAACTAGATTTTGAAGGTGAAACAGATGGGCAAAAAAGAGATATATGATTTCCTTGACTCAAAAGGAATTGCTTACGAAATTACTGAGCATAAAGCCGTTTACAACATGGAAGAATGGGCTGAAATTGATCTGCCTTACCCTGAAGACAACGCAAAGAATCTTTTCGTTCGTGACAAGAAAAAGAGAAATTTTTATTTGATCACCGTACGAGGAGACAAACGTGTTGACTTGAAAGCATTCAGGCAAGCACACGGAACGAAAGCGCTTAGCTTCGCATCGAGTGATGATTTGCTTGCCATTATGAAGCTGGAGCCCGGTTCGGTCACGCCCTTAGGGCTGCTGAACGACGATGAAATACGCGTAGAATTTTACTTAGATAAAAGCTTTCTTGAAGGAAATGCAAGGATCGGGTGTCATCCAAACGACAACACAGCAACCGTTTGGCTGAA
>JAAZJV010000258.1 GCA_012800135.1 Clostridiaceae bacterium
CTTTTTTTCCAAAAGATTACTTTTTTATTCAAAAACGGTGTATTGCAAACCGTTTTGATATTGCGTATCGTGTTTCTAATCATTTCTACAACCGTGTCCTAGATACTTTGAGTATTCTTGGAACTCGGCCCTGTATCTTCTTGCGTGCGGTAAGCGTCCGTTCGTTCATCTTCCCTACTCAACATCTCCGCTTGTGTCTACTTACATACGGTACGCACGGTGATAGACATGTCGAAAAGCTGACAATAACCCTCAAATGAGTAGTCTCCTCACATGCGTACACGCGATTTCGAATTTCATCTTCTCATCCACTCAATCGCCGTAGTCTCCTCACATGCGTACGTGCGATACTAGGTTCGAGTTTCAGGCACTGGCAGTCACCTTGCCATCGCGTCGCAGACGTCGCTCCAGATAACCGCCAAGCCATTGCACCAGTTGAACCAGCACGATGATAATGGCGACCGACGTGTAGAGCATGACCGGTTCACGCCGGTAAAGCCCGTAGCGCACCGCAAGATCACCAAGCCCTCCACCGCCGATCGCGCCGGCCATCGCCGAGTTGCCGATAATATTGATGACGGTGATGGTAATTCCGTTTACGAGTGCAGGAAGCGCTTCAGGAATTAAAACAGTCCAGACCAGTTGACTAATCTTCGCGCCTGAAGCGAGTCCCGCTTCCAGAACACCGCCGTCAACCTCCAGTAGACTCTGCTCCATAATCCGTGCGACGAACGGGATCGCCGCGACGGCAAGCGGCACGATGGTCGCGGTCGTGCCCGTCGCGCGCCCGGTGATAAGACGCGACAGCGGAAATACCATGATCATCAGCACCAGAAAGGGAAGGGATCGAAAGACGTTGATGATCGCGTCGAGCGCACGATAAAGCGCCGGACGAGGACGAAGACCTTGGGGTCGTGATAAGACGAGAAGGACACCAAGAGGAAGTCCCAACAGTACGGAAAATAAGCTGCTGATGGTCACCATTTCCAGAGTCTCGATGGTTGCTCTCATCAATTCTTGTGTCGTCATAATGTATCCTCTTTACTATTCATTCATTCTCAATTCATTCATTCTCAAGGTGTTCACAACATCTTTGAGATAGCGTTTTTCGTTTCGTGTCAAGTAAACTCCTACAGGTGGTTGACGGCATCCTCTGCCGTCAGCGGAACGAGCTCAACGCCGTTTTCGCGCAATGCTTTCAGCGCGCCTTCCTCATCGCCTGCATCTTCAAACGACACCACAAGGTAACCGACGTCTCCTGTTTGAAGGACATTGATATCGCCTGCCAGAATGTTGATATCTACGTTGTATTCACGGGAAATATATGAGATAAGCGGCCGCCTCACTGACTCGCGACGAAAACCGAGACGATAGATGTTTCCCGTTGTGATGGTTTCACCGTGCTTAAGTGAGAAAGCATCTTCCACACCGCGAATCAAACGGCGCGTCGCAGCGTGCTTCGGGCTGAGGAACAATGTTTCCACATTATTTTCCTCAATGATGAGACCATTTTCCATAACGGCGACACGGCCACACAGCGCTTTGGCAACCTCCATCTGATGCGTGATCAACACAATGCCTATACCGAAATCCTTAACGACTTGGCGCAACATGCTCAAGACCAATTCCGTATTAACCGGATCAAGGGCAGACGTCGCCTCATCGGACAAAAGCAGTTTGGGGTTTAACGCCAATGCGCGCGCAATGGCAACACGCTGCTTCTGTCCGCCGGAAAGTTCCGCCGGATATGCTCGGGCATATTTCGACAGTCCGATGTAATCGATGAGCTCGTGAACACGCTTTTTGCTTGCGTGACGATCGCGTCCTGCAATACGAAGCGGATACGCAACATTGTCTTCTACCGTTTTTCTCATGAAGAGATTGAAATGCTGAAAAATCATACCCATTTCACGGCGTTTTTCACGTACAACCGCTTCGTTTTGCTTCGCAAGGTCAATCCCGTCGAACCAAATCTCCCCTGAATCAGGGCGTTCTAGGAGATTTAGACAACGTACGAGCGTTGATTTTCCCGCACCCGAAAGACCGATAAGGCCATAAATTTCGCCTTTGTCGACGTGAAAAGATACACCGTTGACCGCGTGAATCGCTTCCTTTTCTTGCGCGAACGTTTTTCTCAGATTTTTGACCGTGAGAAGCCTCATCACTTACCTCCAAACCTCTACCTTGACGAAAAAAATCCGTCCCGAAACCTTTTCGGTTCCGGGACGGACAATGATCCGTGGTACCACCCAGATTCGCCTATCCCTCACGAGA
>JAAZJV010000036.1 GCA_012800135.1 Clostridiaceae bacterium
CAAAGGGTTGTCTCGTCTTTCTTAAAAATCTTTTTTACCAAGCAAGGCGGGGAACCATGTCCCTTTTTCAAATGTGCGAAAATTATGAAAATTTATCGGTTGCCTTGTCACTTGTCAGTATTTCAAGGCAACCCTATACGATCCAAATCAAAAGCATTTTATATATATATATTCTTTTATATATTCTTTTAAAACGCAGCTTAAATGCAGCTTAATCATGATATATTCTTAAATGCAGCAATGCAGCTTAATCATGTTCTGTAGTAATGATGTAATGATGACTACGCGAGGATATCTTAGCAAATTAACTCATTTTACTTCGTACGAACACTTTATAAATTCCCAATTTCCAATCTCAAATTTTTTATCTGTGATATGTTTTGCAAGCTGACGCGTTTCAATAAATTCATCTGTGACGATGACAAAGAATTGCTTTTCTCCTTTTTCCACCAAGTAAAATTCTTTATCTGTGTTTTTTAAACTGTTGATTACAGATGGGATGCCAAAGGGCGCATCGGTTAAAAAACCGATCATGTTGTCCATTACTTTTTCAGCTTTTGTTAATTTTTGATTTCCAATCAGAGTATGAATGGTCGCGTTCGGGAATTTTTCAATGATTACACGGTCTTTCTTCTTTTTCTTTGATCCTTTTCCGTAGTCAGATAAATTATACGCTTCACGTAATAAATGTTCTGCTACAGCCTCTCCGTCATCGAGCAGGTAATCGACGCTCACGTTCAAGAGCTGTGCCAATGCTTTTAGATTATCTACGTCGGGAAGCCCCTTGTCTGATTCCCATTTTGCAATGGCGGATCTCGACAGTGTCATTTTCTCCGCAAGTTGTTCCTGCGTCAGCCCGCACTGTTTTCTTGCTTCTTTAATTTTTTCTCCTAATGTCATGTTCTTTACCTCCAACAGGTTAGATGTTGACTTTAGTTTTAGATAGGGGATGTCCCTTGACAATGTACTATACGTAGCATCGTTGTTACTCTCCGTAACAAAAGCATGTTATTAGCAAAATACCATTGCCTATAGTTATAGTCTTCTTGAAATTCTTATATTATCACTAACTTTTATACATCTTTATGGTTTTTATGGTTCGCGGGTTCGCGGAGATGGCTGCGTATCTTTCAGCCTGATTGTTATTGTGGTGCTAACATGCCTTTAATGTTGGCAGAGTAACACCGAATGAAATATTTCTTGTTCGCTCCATGCATACAAACAGCATAATTATGTAATTAAATACCTGAAGGGCGTCCTTTACGACGATATCGTAAAGCTATATGCCTGTCTGAATTGCGGAATCTATGATCAAAAAGTTGAAAATTGTCAGCACATCGACTGATCTATGAGGTGGCAAAAGCATTACGGTTACAGTTAATTATTGAAATATTAGACAGGTGTTTATGCGCAAATTTATGCACTATGTAAAGCCTCGTCACCTTGACACGGTATTTCTGTCATGCTAAAATTAACGTCGAATTGTCCCTTATATTTTATAGGGAAAAGCATTAGGTTAAGAGGTGTTCTAGCGACATTTACTGTTGTACGCTTGGAGGCGTACATATTCTTTCGTCAAAGTTCATCCAAGAACCTGTAAAATGCATCAAAAAAACCATAAGGAGGGTTTGTATGAAACGATTTACATTAGTTTTGTTCTCCTTGGTCATGGTATTGGCGTTGATGTTGACGGCGTGTAAGCCGACCGAACCTACCAAACCGACCGATCCCGTTCCCTCGGAGAGCAAAGAGACTGAGCCTAAACCATCTGAATCTGATCCTAAACCGACTGAGCCTGAAGTTAAGGAGCCGCGCAAGGGTGGTTGGCTAGACGAAGTTGTCGTGTCCGTTATTGATCAGCCGTCAGTCGTTGCTCAGCTAAACGCTGGCGCCATAGACGTCTACGTAAACGGCTTCGGCACAAATGGCTTAGCTGAACTGCAGGAGTCCGGCCTCGATTACGCTACATCTAACGGCACGTATTACTCTATTCAGTTCAACCCGGCCGAGTTCGCATCAGGTGAGTATAACCCGTTCCGCAATCGCAAGATCCGCGAAGCTTTCAACCTCTTGATCGATCGTAACTACATTAACCAGGAGTACTACGCCGGCGGTTCATTGCTGAAGTGGTTCCCGATCATGACGAACTTTGGTGATTACGCTGACTTGGTCGACGTTTGCCGTCGTCTTGAGGCGGAGTATGCTTACGACTTTGATAAGGCCGCAACGATCATTCGTGACGAAGTGGCAAAGGAAGGTTACGAGCTCAAAGACGGTAAGCTTGAAAAAGACGGTGAGCCTCTTGAGGTTGTATTCCTGATTCGTAGCGACGGTGACGGAACACGTAAGCTCTGGGGCAACTATCTTGCGGATCAGATGGAAAAAGTCGGTTTTACTGTTGTGCGTCAGGAAGGCACAGGCGCTGACCTCGGTCCGATCTGGATCAGTGGAGATCCAAAAGCTGGAGAGTGGCACATGTACACCGGCGGTTGGGGCGCCTCAGTCCTGAGCCGTGACCAGTCCAATATTTTCCAAGAGATGTACCTGAATACATCGGCACAGGGTATTGGTGTGTTCAAAGCGAACGTGTCCGATCCTGAGTTCCAAGATCTTGGTGACCGTCTCTACAACAAAGATTACGAGGATCTGGACGAGCGCCATGATATGATGGCTCGCGCACTCGAACTCTGTCTGCAAGACTCCTTCCAAGTCTTCGTCGTTGACAGCAAGCAATTCGTTCCTTATGTAGACGGTGTTGTTGCGACAACCGACCTCGCTGCTGGCGTTGAGTCTGCTCAAATCACGCCTTACACGCTCCGCTTTGCGGACAAAGAAGGTGGAACAATGCGCTGGGCAACTCAGCCGTTCCTATTTAACGGCCCGTGGAATCCCGTACTTGGTTCGAACACGACGTGCGACCAGGGTGCTGCTCGTATGACCGTTTCCTATGACTTCATATACGATCCATACACCGGCTTGGTTCATCCTTTCTTTGCTGAAAAAGCTGACCTCACCGTTGAAACAGGCACAATAATTAAGAAGACATTGGACTGGGTGAACCTTGACTTTGCTGACAAGATCGTCGTTCCTGAGGACGCTTGGTTGGATTGGGATCCGGTAGAGCAAAAATTCATTACGTCCGGCGAAAAGAATGAAGGCGCAGAGGTGACAGCAAAAGTTAAATCTGTCGTCACTTTTAGAGATGATCTTTTCGACGTCGTGAAATGGCACGATGGCAGTGATCTTTCAATGGCTGATATCATCATGTCTTTCATCATGGTCTATGATCGCGCCATGGAAGAATCTGCAATCTATGACGAGGCTGCTGTCTCTGATTATGAAAAATTCATGGATAAGTTCCGTGGTATTAAAATCATCTCCACAGATCCTTTGACCATCGAAGGCTATTCCGATATTGTCTATCAAGATGCTGAGCTCTCGGCCGCTGGAGCCGGTTCTCTTTGGATTAATCAATTCCAAGGCCAGGGTTCGTTCTCGCAATTTGCGATGATGAACTCCGCTGAGGCTGCAGTTGAGCTTGTCTACACTGATTCCAAGGCGACGGAGAAGGACGTTGAACAGATGAGTCTGATTGGCGGCCCGAGTCTTGAAATTCTGGGCAAGCACCTCGACAAGCTGATTGAAGAAGGAACCATTCCTTACGAAGCGACTCTTGGCGAGTACATCACCAAGGAAGAGGCGGTTGAGCGCTACAAAGCTCTTAAAGCATACTTTGATTCTTACGGCAACTATTGGCAAGGTACTGGTCCTTACTTCCTTAAGTCAGTCGATATGAACGGTAAGTCACTCGTCATGGCTCATTTCGCGGACTATCCGGATCCTGCAGATCGTTGGGATCGCTACTCCGAGCCCATGCTCGCTGATGTTGACATCGAAGGTCCGGGTCAGGTAACTGCCGGTGAGGAAGCTGTTTTCGAAGTCTATATCACGTTCAAAGGAGAGCCTTACAAGCTTGATGACATCGACAAAGTTAAGTTCCTTGCCTATGATTCTGAGAACAACGTCGTACTGATCGACGACGCTGAAGCCGCAGAAGATGGCAAGTATGTGATCAATCTCTCAGCTGAAGACACTGAAAAGTTCGGTGACGGCGCAACCAAGATTGAAGTCGCGGTTGTTCCGCTCGTCGTCGCACAGCCTACTTTCCAATCGGTAGAGTTCATTACTAACAAGTAAAAATTCTACGTGACCTTAGATAGATAGGCACCCGGAGGGGCAAGTCCTAGTGCTTGCCCCTCTTAGGATATGTAAGAGGTTGTGCGTATGGCAACTGAAAAAAAAAATATAGCCTTAGAATCAACGGTCGAATATAGCAAACAAGCGTCGCGTGCGACAGCGAAGCGGCTAATTCGATTCTTCTTTAGACGACTTATATTGCTGATTATCACGATCGTCGTCGGTGTCTACCTTACCATTATTGTCGCAAATATGGGTGGATACGTCGACAAAATATTAGATGCGGCCATTAGAGAAGAAGTTAATATGCAGGTCGCTCAAATTGCCGCTCAATCTGGCGGTATGTCTGATGATGTGCGACGAGAGATGATCGAAAGGGAGATCGCGCTTCGAAGAAGTGTTGCCGGACTCGATCAACCCTTTATCCGCAGATCTTTGACACATTTAAAGAATGCTCTGACACTCAATTTCGGTCGTGCTCGGTTCATGATCAGCGATCATGGTTCTCGCTACGTGCGAAATATTATTTTGGAGCGATTACCTGCGACACTGCTGTTGATGGGGACATCTCAGCTACTTTTATTTGTTGTGTCGTTGTTTTTAGCGTTAGCGGTATCTCGCCATTATGGAAGCTTTTGGGACAAGCTCATCGTTGCGCTGTCGCCGACTTCCTCCATTCCGCCTTGGTTTTACGGAATTTTCCTGATACTCATCTTTGCTGCATGGCTGAAGATCCTGCCTTTTGGCGGTATGGTCGATGCGCCGCCACCTCCCACGAAGATAGGATATTTCTTGAGTGTCTTAAAACACATGATTTTACCGGCTTTCTCGCTTTTTATTTCGAGTTTCATGATCAATACGTACTCTTGGAGAACGTTCTTCCTCATATATTCCAGCGAGGATTACGTTGACATGGCCAAGGCCAAGGGATTGGGTTCACGCGCCATTGAGAGGCGCTATATCTTACGCCCCACAATGCCAAGTATTATCACGAGTTTTGCACTCATGTTAGTCGGCATCTGGACCGGAGCAACTTTAACGGAGACGGTATTCCTTTGGCCGGGATTAGGAACAATTATTTATGAAGCAGTCAGCCGATACGACACGGCTGTCATCGTTGGAACCACGATTATTCAGGCTTACCTGCTGGGTATTACCGTATTCCTTTTGGACTTCCTGTATGCCATCGTGGATCCTAGGGTTAAATTAGGGGGCAAGTAAACAAAATGAAGCGACTAAAGGACTCTTTTAGAGATGTTGCCAGATATCCATCCGCCATCATCGGAATGATCATTGTTATTGCTCTCTTTGTTTTCTCTTTCTACACCATGTGGAAGATTCCATATAATGAGGCGATTAAAATGTGGCGAGCAAGTGAGAGCATCGTCTACAAAAACCCGAAAAATGCGAGACCGACTTGGGTCAACTGGTTCCGCAAGGATAAGTTGCCTGTCTCGGTCGATGTAGTAGCCGGTGAGGACGATGATTTTACTAAGGTGTCAGAACCGCGCGCTTCCGGCGGCAGTTCCATTGAATTCGTCTATACATTTGATTACAACTACAATGAGCTTCCGCAGGATTTTTTCTTGTACTTCACTGCAGATTACCAGTCAAAGAACCCATTTATCTCGATGACCCTACTGACTCCATCCGGTGAAGATATAAAAATTGCTGACATAGGTATTACGAAAAATCAAAATTATCGCTTTGAACAGGATGAAAAATTGCGAACGCGCCTGAAGCGTTTGCATAAGGGCAATGAGCCTGCTACGGCAATGCAAGGTCTTCTTAGCAAGCTCGGTTCAGATCCTTTTGAGATTGATAAGGGAACTTATAAACTTACGATTCAAGCGACCACTTTTGAGGAGGGATCGGATGTCGACGTCGAGTTGATCATGCACGGAAAAGTCTTCGGCTTCTTCGGTACTGACCATCTGCGTCGTGATTTAAAGGTTGCGATGATGTGGGGAGCGCCGATCGCGCTTGCGTTCGGGCTGACTGCAGCCTTGGGATCGGCGATCATTACAATGTTTATTTCGGCCGTAGGAACGTGGTTCGGCGGTTGGCTCGATGAGCTGATTCAGAGAATTACCGAAGTCAACATGGTTATACCGTACTTTGCCGTCCTCATCATGGTGGGTACGTTTTATTCCCGAAGTATTTGGACATTATTGTTGGTGACGATCATCCTTAACATGTTTTCTGCGTCGGTCAAGTCACAAAGAGCTATTTTCTTACAAGTTAAAGAGTCGACTTATATTGAGGCGGCGATCGCGTATGGAGCCAGTGATTTACGTATTGTCACACGTTATATGATTCCGCGCGTCATACCTATGATTATCCCCGGTCTGGTGTCGGCTGTTCCTTCTTATGTCTTCTTGGAAGCATCGCTTGCCTTGCTGGGTCTTGGCGATCCGTCGATCCCGACGTGGGGCAAAGTCATCAACGATGCCCGAACGTTTGGTGCACAATACCAAGGCATGTATTACTGGATTCTGGAGCCTGCCGTATTCTTGATGATTACAGGGTTTGGATTCGCGCTCTTGGGCTTTGCGCTTGACAGAATCTTTAATCCGAGACTGAGAGGTATGTAAGATGGCAAAGGAAAAAACATACACAAATGTAGATGCGATCGAGGTCGCCAAGCAAAAAGCGTTATTGATGAGTCGTATGACTGATACGACTCATAAGGTAGGTGACGTAAGTCATGAACTACTCTTGAGCATTAGGGATTTGAAGCTTCATTTTGAAACAATCAGAGGTCCGGTTCAGGCAGTCGATGGCGTTAACTTTGATCTGGTAACTAATAAAGCTGTCGTTGTCGTCGGTGAGTCAGGATGCGGCAAAAGTTCTTTAGCAAAAGCGATTCTCCGCCTGCTGCCAAGAAACGTTGCTCACTACTCAGGAGAAGTACTCTTGCATGATGTTGACACTATGGCGCTGAGCGAGGAGGAGTACCGCACTCAAATTCGCTGGGTCAAGATGTCAATGGTACCTCAGGCGGCGATGAATTCCCTCAATCCTGTTCTGAGAGTTGGAGACCAAGTTGCAGAACCCATGATAGTTCACTTTGGTATGATGAAGGACGACGCCATACAGCAGGCGGCTTTGATGTTTAATAACGTCGGTGTGCCTGTCGACTTCCTCATGCGTTATCCTTTTGAATTGTCAGGGGGGATGCGTCAACGTGTGGCAATTGCTATGTCTCTTATTACAGGTCCGGACTTGGTCATCTTGGATGAACCTACATCAGCGTTAGACGTCTTAACACAGGCTAATATTTTTAATCTATTGAAGCGCATTAAGGCGAATCTAGACACTAGCTTTATTCTCATTACACACGATATTTCGACTTCTTCAGAACTTGCTGATATTGTAGCTGTTATGTATGCCGGTCAGATTGTGGAGGTTTGCGAATCGCATCGATTCTTCAGTAAACCGCGCCATCCTTATTCAAGGAAGCTCATGGCAAGTGTTCCGCGCCTTCGTGAGCGTGAGGAGCCGGAATTCATCGATGGTGCACCGCCCTCCCTGATCAATCCGCCGTCGGGCTGTAGATTCAAGGAGCGCTGCGATCACCGCTTCGGGCAGTGCAATGAAGAACCGCCTGTTTACAAATTTGGCGAAGACTGTGTTAAATGCTGGCTATATGAAGGGAAAAGTGAAGAATCATGACAGAATACATCAAGGAAGTGGCTGTAATAAATGCTGATCTATCTGTAGATGATGGTGGAGAGGATGATTTCATCCTGATCATTGAAAACCTTAAAGTCTACTTTGAACTTCGTAAACGCGGTATTCAACACGCCGGTTTTGTTCGAGCTGTTGACGGTGTTGATCTAAAGCTGAAGTGCGGCGAGACGATTGCCATTGTCGGCGAGTCGGGCTGTGGCAAGACGAGCTTGATGAAGACAATACTGAGAATTAATACACCGACTGGTGGTACAATTACTTTTGACGGTGAAATCATCAATGATTTAAAGTCGAAGGATCTCAAGAATCTTCGACGCAAGATCGGGTTTGTCCAACAGGATCCCTATGGGGCGCTGGCACCCTTCATGGATGTTCAGACTATCTTAGAGGAGCCGCTAAAAATTAACGGTGTCAAGGATCGAAAAGAGCGCTATGAACGAGTACGGCAAGCTCTTGAGGAAGTACGTTTGACGCCTGTTGAAGATTTCCTGAAGAAGTTCCCTCACCAGCTGAGTGGTGGACAGCAACAACGTGTTGTTATTGCTAGAGCGATGATTTTGAACCCTATTCTCTTAGTGGCGGATGAGCCTGTATCCATGCTTGACGCTTCTGTACGCGTCGAAATTTTAAAGCTCTTGCGCACCCTGCAGGAAGAACACAACTTAGCGGTTATTTACATAACCCATGACCTTGCCACCGTTCGATATTTTTCAGAATACATTTACGTTATGTATGCCGGTCAAGTGATCGAGAAAGCTCCTGAATCACAGTTGATTAATGAAACGGCGCACCCTTATTCGCACGCACTGTTAGCTGCGACCTCAGACCCTGACCCGAAGAATGTCGATGAGTTTCAAAAGGTACCTGCAGGAGAGCCGCCCAGCTTAGTAGCGCCACCTATAGGCTGCCGATTTCATCCGCGCTGCGATCAGATGATCAGCGGACTTTGCGATGTGAAAAGGCCATCTGAATTTGATTTAGGAAACAGACATACCGTGGCATGCTGGCTCTTTAAAGATCGTCCCGTTATATTCGACTTTGAGACTAATGAGGAGTAAGCGAATACGTGGGTTTTGTTCTAAAACGAGTCGCTGCGTTGAGGAAGAGTATTTTTGAGTCGATTTTCTGAAAAAAAGATGATCATAACGGGCGGGATACTATTGATCTTGAGCGTCATTTTGTCTGGACTGCAAGTAGCGAAAGTCTTGCCTTCGTATTTTATCTTAAGTATTATTTCATTCCTTTGCTTAATTGGTGGTGTCTTTATAGGAATGATGGGCATCTTTACCTATGTGAAGAAGGCAAGAGATGCCTATCATTCTAATGATCAGCATCGCAAGCGCTAGACTGAAAGAAAAGGTGACCCCGGCAAAGCAGGTGCCACCTTCTAAGAAATAAAAGGTGACCCCGGCAAAGCAGGTGCCTCCTTCTAAGAAATATTCAATATCGCCTTGCTCAAGTCGTGAGCCGTTTGCACACTGTACACCGAATAGATGTTGCCATGCTCCTTATTCTGAGAAGTTGATCCAAGCAGAGCCGACGCCACCCTCAAAGAAGAGCTCAATATCGCCTTGTCCCAGTTGTGTGTCGCTTTGTACTTTTTTGTTATTTACACGTATTTCGCCAATTCCTTTTTCGATCTTCACAGTATAATCGTCCAGGGAACCTGACAAATCAATTTGACTCGAACCGACGCCCATCTTTAAAATGTTGCGTCCTGTGAGCTTCCCGGAAAACTCAAATTGACCGACCCCCATATTTAAATTCAGGTTGTTAAACGTACTATTTCTGATCGTGAGTTGTCCTGCACCGGTTTCCAAAGAAGCATTGACTCTGGCCGAAATATTTCGGAGGTCAACTTTTCCTGCGCCAAAATTCATATAAATGAATTTTGTTTGTAGGTTTTTCAAATCGGCTTTGCCAGCACCTGTGTTGATTTCAATTCTGTCAAATACTTTGTCATCAGGAATATAGAGCCTAATGATTGCCTTGCCCTGATAGTTCAGAAAAAATGCTTTTTTATCTTTGATAAGAAGTCTGTTGTCCTTTTCTGTTACCGTTAAGTATTTATAGTTGCTTTCTACCCTGATCGTTGAATCCGTTGTCGTTCTTACTTCAAGGTTAATGGCATGAATATCGATGTCTAAAACGCTAATTTCATCTTTAATTTCATAAGTCTTGTCTTCACCTACGGCATTATTGGCAAATCCGGGAACAAAATGAGATAACACGAACATAATTCCACTAATTACTCCGATGATAATGAGTACGGCTAAAGCGATGGCCGCGTATTTTATGATGCTGTGCCAAGTATTCATACGATATCTACGCCTCCAAAGACACAATTTGCATCAACGTACAATGTTAATGCGTTATCCTGATGTTCTGTCTTTTTTCTCTTGTCGGAGACACCTCCGAAAATTGAATTGGAATTGATTATGACGTTTACATGATCCGGCACTTGGATATCAATGCCTGCAAAAACAGCCGAGGCGGTGATAACGCAATCCTTTTCGAGAATGGCACGACGAAGGTCACACGTAATACTACCGAAGACGGCGTCCAGGATAGCGCCTTCAAAAATTTGTCCGTCAAAATCAATCTTGTGACCCGAGAAAACGACGCTGTCTCTCGCAGGTGCTGTGCCGTCGGATTTTATTTCTTTAATTCTTTTAATTGCTTGCCGGTTAAACGGAGAATAAAAGATCATCTTCAGACCGATCAATATGATGATAATCGGAATCGTTAATTTCCAAACCATGCCAAAATCAAGGATACCTTGGCAAGAAAGAAGTAAGATGACGCCGATTACAAGTCCGATTAAACTTACGAACTTACCGCCTCTACTGAATAATCCGATAGCAGATGGAATGATGATAAATAAAGTCCACCAGCCTCTAAAAAAGATGTTGATGTCAGTAATACCCAGCGCATTCAACGCAAAAACAGCACCGATAGCCACCAGTGCTACGCCCCATAAAATTCTGCTGATATTTACATTTTTCATAATCTGATCCTTCTAATTCTGAAGTGAATAAAATAAACTATCTTTTGGTAACGTGCGATATGTATCGCAATGTCTATGTATAAACCTCGTTCCCATCTTACTTAAGTAAATAGGTTCTCAAGACAAATCCTGAGGAAGAAAAGGGAACTTCTTCTATAAAAATTGTACATCTGAATGAAGGCTCATTAAAGAAATAATTGTGAATGAATTAATTAGTGACGGTGACGAAGAAACTGTGCGAAATATCCTTGACGATATTGCACTTGACGTAATACTTGCATACATTAGTTCTCCTCTTTACATGTTTGGCATACGTTCTAAAATACAGAGGAGTAATGGTTCTATTTCAGAGATGACAGATATAAAGCCACTCCTTCGATTCGGAGGTAACTGCTCACTGGAGAGCAAGTCAAAACTCCGGTCTGTTAATGCCACTTAGGTTAGGAGAATCTAAATTTTCACATTACAAAATCAGCGAATGTGGTTGATGACAATGATGTCGTCTTCCCTCATTTGGACATCGCCTGTTGGGATGATGATGTCGCCATTGCGCTCCAAAAGTATGACACGTTCGTTTTTGCGTAGTTTGATATCGCGAATATATTTATTATCAAATCGATCATCTTTCTTAACGACACGTTCCCGAAGTGAAAAATTACCGAGTTTTTCCTTGTAGTGAAGAGCACTGAGAATAAGACCGTCATTCAGCTCTATGACGGTTTCGCCGTCCGGAATAAACTGCTCGTCGTCACGCTCGACAATAGTTACACGAATATCTTGAGGCAGGAAAACATCTTTCAGAGCCTTGCCGATCCAGGGATGCCCCTCATAGATTTCCGTTGCTACAAACTGTACGTTTTTCTCATCCTCATAGTCTGTAAATGTTCTCATGACGTCGCCATGTGGATCATACATGTTTGTCCGAATAGCAACAGTAGGTAATAAACCGCCCTGTATGGCCAACGACAACAAAACGATCGTGAAGATGATGTGGAAAAGATCATAATGCAGTTCAACACTGCTGACGGCCACAATAGAGAAAACGATACTTGCCGCTCCGCGAATGCCGGCCCAAGAAACAACAATTTTTTGCTGCAAAGATGAATTCGGCATAAAAGCCATCAGGCCAAAAACACTAACCGGCCTTGAGATCAATGTCATAAATGCCATAATGGCGAGCGCTATAGGAAAAACGCTGATGATGCTCCTCACATCTGAAAGAAGACCAAGAATGAAGAAAATAGTAATTTGGGCGAGCATATTGATCCCTTCGAAAAATGCGACGAGATCTCGCTTCGATTTGAAATCCTGATTGCCCAAAACAATTCCGATAATGTAAACACTGAGGTAACCGTTACCGCTAAGCAGTTCTGCCAGAGCGTACCCTAACAAAGCAATCGCAATCGTAAAGACCTCATTGCCGCCGCCTTTGAAAAAGATATTTTTCCGTATAAAGAAAACAATGGCAATCGAAATGACGGCTCCAACTGCCACGCCCACGCTTACTTGCAAGAAAAGTGTTAGGAAAGCTTGCCCGGGGCTAATTCCCTCTACAAGCAATGCAAGACAAACAATAGTCAGGATATAGGAGAAAGGGTCGTTGGAACCCGATTCCATCTCCAAGAGAGAGTCCGTACTGTCTTTAAGCGACAGTTTGCGTCGCCTAAGAATCGAAAAAACGGAAGCTGCATCGGTCGAGCCAATCACGCTGCCCAGCAGAAGTGATTCGATAAGTGGAAAACCTATAACAAAGTGAACAAATATGCCCGTTATTGCCGCGGTAAGGAAAACGCCGAATGAAGCCAGAATAAGCGCCTTTCCGGCAACCGGTTTTGCGGCGCGCCAGCTCGTTCCGAATCCGCCATAAAACATGATGAAAATAAGCGCAATCGAGCAGACTTTGTTGGCGATTTCAAAAGCATTCGTGGGCATAATGGGCATCGTTTCGCCGATCACCATTCCAAAAACGATAAAAAATAGAAGCATCGGAATTCCTGATTTATCCGATGCAACACTTAGAAGTACGCTCATCATCACAATGACCGCTATAACAATCAAAATGTTAATGATCATCTTTTGTCTCCATACTTTGTTAAAGCCAAGGTTCGGTACTATTTTACAGCAAACGGTGCTGCATAGCAGCATTATTTAACCGCCGAGATACGCTTTCTTTACTCGTTTGTCATTTAGAAGATCAGTGCAATTTCCCGTTGTTACGATCGAACCCGTCTCCAGAACATAACCTCGATCCGCGATTGAAAGAGCCATCTGAGCGTTCTGCTCAACGAGAAGAATGGTTGTGCCGGCATCGTTTAGTTCGGCAATCATATCGAAGATTTGTTCAACCAAAATAGGCGCAAGTCCCATTGATGGCTCATCGAGCATAAGGAGTAGCGGTTTCGCCATCATCGCACGTCCCATGGCCAGCATTTGTTGCTCGCCGCCTGACAGTGAGGCGGCCAGTTGATTGCGGCGTTCCTTAAGGATTGGGAAGCGTTGGAAGACATCTTCCATATCTGCTTTGATGTCGGTATCTTCACGCGTATAGGCGCCCATCTCGAGGTTCTCTTCCACACTCATCTGCGAGAAGAGGCGGCGTCCTTCGGGACAGTGCGCCAGCCTTTTGCGCACGATTATATGTGGGCTTAAGTTGACGATATTATCACCTAAAAACTTGATGGTGCCTGTAGCAGGTCGTACCAAACCGGATACCGTTTTTAAGATCGTCGACTTTCCGGCGCCATTTGCCCCGATTAAGGTGACGATTTCACCTTCCTTGACATAAAAACTGACGTCCTTAATGGCGTGTATGTTGCCATAAAAGACGTGGATACCGTTAACTTCTAGCATGACAGCCTACCATTCTTTTTGCCAAGGTACGCTTCAATCACGAGCGGGTTTGATTGAATCTCCTCCGGTGTGCCTTTGGCGATAATTTTGCCGTAATTGAGTACCGCAATGCCTTCACAGATGCCCATAACAAGGCGCATGTCGTGCTCGATCAGCATGATGGCGATCTGGAATTCGTCACGAATTTTTTCGATAGTGCTCATCAACTCTTCAGTCTCGGAAGGATTCATGCCGGCAGCCGGCTCGTCCAAAAGGAGTAACTTCGGATTGGTGGCCAGTGCGCGAATAAATTCAAGGCGGCGTTGTGCGCTGTACGGCAGCGATCCGGCGCGGTGCGAAGCAAGATGTGTCATGTCGAAAATATCGAGAAGCTCCATAGCGCGTTCTTTGGCACGGCGTTCAGATGAGAAGAAAACAGGCAAGCGAAGGACGCCGCTGAACATGCTGTATTTGACTTGATTGTGCAAACCGATTTTGACATTGTCTTCAACAGACAGAGAGGGAAAGAGCCGGATATTTTGGAATGTTCTCGCAATACCTGCCTGATTGATCTGTACCGTAGTCATGTTGGACGTGTCCTTGCCATCTAGCAAGATCGCGCCGCTCGTCGGTTTATAGACTTTTGTAAGCAGATTGAAAATAGTCGTTTTGCCTGCCCCGTTTGGACCGATCAAGCCGCAAATTTCAGTGCGCCCGACGGCGATATTAAAATCTTCAACGGCCACGAGACCGCCGAAATTGATCCCAAGTCGATGGACTTCGAGAATCGGTGTCTTTGCTGTGTCACGCTCAGGGATTATGGATTGACTCGGCAAAGGAACCATTCTTGTCTTTTTAGTTGTCCTGTTCATGCTTCGTCTCCTTCTTCCGCAGGCGGGCGATCATATTTTAGTTTTGTGACTATTCTTTGGTAGAGATGTTGAAGCGTCGTGTTATTTCTGACTAACATGACGATGATCAAGATGACGGCATAAACGAGCATACGCACTTCATTAAAGGCGCGCAATAATTCGGGTAAAACGGTCAAGACCGTCGCCGCAATGATGGATCCGCGGATGTTACCCATGCGGCCTAGGACGACAAAGACAAGCACGAGAATAGACGTGTTAAAGTCAAATTTTCGGGCGACAACGGTGGAATAGTTGAGCGCGTACAGAGCGCCTGCCGCGCCGGCCAGCGTTGCAGATGTGACAAAAGCCATCATGCGATATTTCCAGGTGGAGATGCCGACTGACTCTGCTGCGATTTTGTCATCTTTAACTGCTTTGATCGCGCGTCCCGCCCTGCTGTTGATGAGGTTTAGGACAATGAACAAAGTGATCAAGATAAGAATAAATCCGGCGGTGAATGTAGATATCTTCGTAATGCCGATCGCGCCCATGGGCCCACTTAGAATCACTTTGCCACCTTCGCCGAGATTAAGTGCGTTGGCGCTTTCAGTACTAATTCGGATGCCGTTTGCGTCGTAACCGATGTAGATGACGTTGATCACATTCTTAATAATCTCGCCAAACGCGAGAGTGACAATCGCAAGATAGTCGCCTTCAAGTCGCAGGACAGGAATACCGATAAGGAAGCCAAAGATCCCGGCGACGATGCCGCCAATAATCATAGCCAACGCAAGACGCAACCACGCCGGCGGTGTCGACGTGGCCGATAACTCCAATAATGTAGAAGTAATAGCTCCGCTAAAGGCGCCCACACTCATAAAACCGGCATGGCCGAGGCTCAATTCTCCGAGCACGCCGACGGTCAAGTTTAATGAGACAGCCATTACTATATAAACCGTAATGGGGACGAGCTGACCCTGTAGGGCAAAAGAGATTTTGCCGTTAGCGATCAAGATGCGCATAATAATATAAGCAACGATGACGAGGCTGTATGTTAGCAAGTTGTCGACGTTATAACGTGTTTTTAAACTTTCCATGGCTACACCTTGACCAATACTTTCTTCCCGAGCAAGCCGGTTGGTTTAACGAGCAAGATAATGATCAGCACGGCGAAAACGATCGCGTCAGAGAGGTGAGTGGAGATGTAAGCCTTGCCGAGTATTTCAATAACGCCGAGTAAGATTCCGCCGAGGAATGCACCGGGTATCGATCCTATACCGCCGAAAACCGCGGCCGTAAAGGCCTTAATGCCGGGCATAGCACCCGTTGTAGGCATAAGAATCGGGTAAGCGGAGCAGAGCAAAACACCTGCCACAGCAGCAAGTGCGCTGCCAATAGCGAAGGTTATAGAGATCGTCTTATTTACGCTAATCCCCATAAGCTGGGCGACATCTTTATCTTCAGAGACTGCGCGCATGGCTTTGCCGACCTTTGTTTTGTTGACGATGGTATTCAAAGAGACAATGATGATGATACACGCGACAATCGTGACGACAGTTGTGCCTGAAATAATAAGCTTTCCGTCAAAAAGACGAATAGAATTGAAGGGTACGATTGAGGTAAAGCTCTTCGGATTGGGTGACCAGATGAGAAGCGCCGCGTTTTGTAGAAAATAGCTGACCCCGATAGCCGTGATAAGGACAGCCAAAGACGGTGCCGATCGCAACGGCTTATACGCAAGTTGCTCGATCAAAATCCCGAGTACAGTACAAACCCCCATTGCGAACAAGACGGAGAGAAGCGGCGGCCAACCGAAGTTGGTTGTAGCCATAAAGGACATGTAACCGCCGACCATGATGACATCGCCATGGGCAAAATTAAGCATCTTGGCGATGCCGTAAACCATCGTATAACCGAGAGCTATGATCGCGTAGATGCTGCCAAGACTTATGCCTGATATCAGATAGGATAAAAAAGCCATAAACATATCCTAATATACAAATATAAAACAGCGTCAGAAAGATGTTGCCATCTTTCTGACGCAAGGGTTGATCACAAATACATGCTTAACATAATACCGTGCTTAATTAATCCATACCAACGTAAACACCGTTCTCGATGATCATCCCCTTCGGGGCTTTTGTAACTTCACCTGTTTTTGACCAAGTCATATCATCGCCGGTCAATCCGTTAAATACAAAATCGTTGCCGCTGAATATCCCAATAAGCAAATCACACAATTCGCTAGCCGATGTCTCAGCCGTGACATTGCTGTCTTTCAGTGCTTCGTAGATTGCATAGACCGAGTCATAACCGTCGGCGGCAAACTGGTTCGGTATTTCACCATAGAGGTCTTTATATTTTGCGACAAAGGACACTGTCAGATCATCTGTCGCATCGGCGGCAAATGGGGTCAAGAGCATGACACCTTCAGCCAGTTCAGTGTTGAAGTTTTCCATTGTCAAAATGCCGTCCATACCGTCAACGCCGAAGAAGGTCGGCTCATAACCCATCGAATTGGCTTGTGCCAAAATGAGTGAGGACGGTTCGTAATAAATCGGAAGGAAGATCAAATCGGCTCCGGCTTTCTGCGCTTCCATCAGCTGGACGGAGAAATCGTTTGCCGTATCATTCGTAAACGTTGTGGTGCTTACAACTTCGAGATTATTATTCGCAGCTTCGCTGATAAATTTATTGTAAATACCTGTAGAGTAGGCATCGGCATTGTTGTAGATAATCGCAATTTTTGTACCGAGTCCCTTTTCCTGAATGTACTGCGCCGAAGCAATACCTTGGTTTAGGTCGCTGAAACACATTTGGTAAACGTTGTCTTTACCTTCGATAACGGCAGGTGACGAGGCAGAGGGCGTCAGCGTGAAAACACGGTCGTTGTAACTTTCTGCAGATACAGCGATACAAGGATCAGTGGTGACGGTTCCTACCAATATTTGCATGCCCCAGTCTTTCAAAGCGTTGTAAGCGTTGACCGATTTTTCCGCGTCGTGCTCATCATCTTGAAAGTTCAATTCAAACTGCATGCCGCCTAAAGCATTGATTTCATCGACGGCAATTTTAGCGCCGTTGGCCACAGCAACGCCGTACACAGCCGCGCCGCCTGTAAGGGGGCCAATGCCGCCCAATTTAATAGGCGCTACGTCGACCGACGTTCCCGGTTCCGTCTCGTCTTGTTTGTCCCCTGAGGGCGCTGTGTCTGTTCCGGACGGTGTTGCCGGCTTGGCAGTATCCGTCGGTTTTGTGGTTTGACCCGCACACCCCACAAGCAGTGCCAGACAGAGCATCAGGGCGACTGCAAAAGCGAAATATGATTTTCTCCTCATTTTCTTTTCTCCTTTTAACTAGTAGGTTTACTAAAATATAGTTAAATATGCACGTATTTTGAAGATTATACGAGCAAAAGTCAATCTGCTTACTAACTGAACTATTGTTCCAATCTTCTCGTTTCATTGATGATTTGACGAAAAATAGCATTTTACGGTCAAAAAGCGAGAAAAATAGCAGTGTAAGTTTACACGAAAATGCTGTCAGAGCGCGGGATTGTTGCAATTTTTACATAAGAACGAGGGCGAAAGCATACACACGAATTCTGTCAAGATGTACGGAATAGCGGATAATATCATAAAGAAACGAGAGTGAAGTTTACACGAAAAGATGGTCAGAATCGCTGTTTTTCAGACTTTCCGGTTTAAGCCTTGCCATAGACGCTCATGATGGATTAAAGTGTGTTTGTCTGAAAATATGCGCGTTTGCGACTTTATCTAATAATATGCTTATCTGCAGCTGCTTTTATGAAAGGAATGGTGTCAGTGATATCTACTGCTTTGTATATCGCCCTAGGAGGCGGTTTGCTCGCACTGGCGTTTGTCGTTGGTAAAACGAGGTGGATATACCGCCAGGAAGTTACCAACCCGACGCTTAAAAAAATCGGTGGTCACATCGCTGAGGGTGCCATGGCTTTCCTCTCGCGGGAATACAAGGTGTTAACGCCTTTCATCCTGCTGATCACCATTTTGCTGGCCGTTGGCAATCAGGGCGCTCTACGTCTTCAAAGCGTGGCATTCTTGCTGGGCGCTGTTACGTCTGCCTTGGCAGGGTTTATAGGCATGCGTGTAGCCACCGCGGCCAATTCTCGTACGACCCAAGCCGCCAATGATAAAGGGCTTAATGCGGCTCTTCAGGTGGCTTTTTCCGGTGGTTCCGTCATGGGGATGAGTGTCGTGGGACTGGCTTTGATCGGACTGTTTCTGGTGCTATTCTTTGGCATTCGTGTCTACGGTGCCGACGAGGTTACCTTAAATACGGTGATCCTGCCGCTGGGCACAGCCTTTTCTCTAGGAGCGTCCTCTACCGCACTCTTTTCTAGAGTGGGCGGCGGTATTTTCACGAAGGCCGCCGACGTGGGCGCTGACTTGGTGGGCAAGGTCGAAGCCGGCATTCCTGAAGATGATTATCGTAACCCTGCCACCATCGCCGACAACGTGGGAGATAACGTTGGAGATGTAGCCGGTATGGGTGCCGACCTTTTTGAATCCTTTGTGGGATCTATCGTGGGTTCCATGATCTTGGGACTCAGTTTAAATGCCCACGCTGAACTTAAAATAAAATTGATGCTGTTGCCCCTTTTGGTAGCGGCGGTGGGTGTAATCGCTTCCATTGCGGGGACGTTTGCAGTGCGCACCAAACCTGGCAGTGATCCGCAAAAAGCTCTCAACGCCGGCACTTTCGGTGCTTCAGGCGCGGCAACGGTATTTGTGTTTGTCTTGATGAAAGTGCTCATCGGCGATGAGACCTATGGGAACGTCGGCATTTATCACATTTTTGGTGCGACCATTATCGGTCTTATTGCTGGTGTCGTCATAGGGCAGGTCACCGAATACTACACGGGCACGGAAAAAAAGCCTGTGGTCTCCATTCTTAAAGCTACTGAAACCGGACCTGCTACGACCATCATTACAGGTATTAGCGTAGGCATGCGCAGCGCCTTTCCCACGGTGCTGATAGTTGCTGCAGCCGTCCTTTGCAGTTATCTATTGGCCGGATTATATGGCGTGGGTATCGCCGCGGTAGGAATGTTGGTGACACTTGGTATCCAGCTTGCGGTAGACGCCTATGGACCCATTGCTGACAACGCAGGAGGTTTGGCTGAAATGGCGGAACTGCCCCGATCTGTACGGCAAATTACAGATTCTTTGGATGCTGTGGGCAACACTACTGCTGCTATCGGCAAAGGTTTTGCGATTGGTTCAGCAGCGCTAACGGCTATCATACTCTTCTCATCATTCAAGGGTCAGGCGGGGATTGGCACAGTAGATATCACGAACACTAATGTCATTGTTGGTATGTTGATAGGTTCGGTGATTCCTTTCCTGTTCTCTTCTCTTACTATGAGTGCTGTGGGCAAGGCAGCCTATCAGATGATCGCTGAAGTTCGCCGTCAGTTTAGGGAGATGCCCGGCATTTTGGCAGGTATCCAGCCGCCTGACTACCGACGTTGTATTGATATTTCCACTCAGTCGGCGCTTAAGGAGATGCTGCCGCCGGGGCTAGTGGCTCTGATCGCGCCCGTTCTCGTCGGTTTCTTGGGCGGCAATCAGATGCTGCTTGGCTTATTGATCGGCGTAACAATCACGGGAGTTGGCTTAGCCATATTTATGTCAAATTCCGGAGGCGCATGGGACAACGCCAAGAAAATGGCAGAAGCAGAGGAGGAGGGCGGTCGGAGCAGCGAGGCTTATAAAGCAGCCGTAGTGGGCGATACAGTTGGAGACCCATTTAAAGATACTGCCGGTCCCGCTCTTAATATCCTGATCAAACTCATGTCCATGGTGGCGCTGGTGATAGCGCCAATGCTGCAAGCCTATTGGGGGTAAACAAAATGACAAACAATTACGAACCACATCTTTATATGATCTGCTATCCGAATTCTTCTCTTGTGCTGAGCCAGCTCACTCCCGATGA
>JAAZJV010000259.1 GCA_012800135.1 Clostridiaceae bacterium
AAAGAGGCGCTCTCGATCGGAGCGAATACGTTCCAGTTTTTTACTCGCAATCCGCGGGGCGGAGCGGTGAAGGCGCTCGATCTCGACGATATGGCCGCTTATAACGCGTTCGCCGATGAGCATGGATTCGGCACAATTGTCGCACATGCGCCTTATACGCTTAACCTCTGTTCTGACAAGCCGCGTGTCCGCGAATTCGGTCGTGAAGTGATGCGTGACGATCTCGAACGCCTGCAAAATATAGATCGCGTCGTCTACAATTTCCATCCCGGCAGTCACGTCGGTCAGGGCGAGGACGCCGGGATTGAGATGATCATCGAGGCGCTTAACGATATCCTGACGGAGGATATCAAGACGCCGGTTCTGCTTGAAACGATGGCCGGTAAAGGCAGCGAAATCGGGTATAGGTTCGAGCATCTCAAGCGCATCATAGATGGCGTTCATTTGAAGTCAAAGATGGGCGTCTGCATGGATAGCTGTCATATCAGTGACGCCGGCTACGATGTGATCGGCAATTTTGATGCCGTGTTGGATGAATTTGATCGCGTTGTAGGACTTGAGCGGTTGTATGCCTTTCACTTGAACGACAGCAAAAATGATCCTGCAAGCCGCAAGGATCGCCATGAAAAAATCGGCGAAGGCACACTCGGCCTTGATACTATCGTCAATATTATTAATAATCCGCGGATTGCGCATCTCCCCTTTGCGCTCGAAACGCCTAACGACCTTGAGGGCTATGCAAGAGAGATTGTGCTTTTGCGTGACCGCAGGGAGCTCTAATCTACAATAGCTGCGCTTTCAGATTATCTGCGCTTAAACAGTGACAAATAAACCTGTCTAAAATATCATTTCGTTTTTTTACATAAATGTTTTGAACGTTATCTTATGATCGACCGATCGTGATTATATAAATGTAAAAAACAGGAAGATGCCTGATATTAGTGCATTTCAGACAAAAGCCCAACACTTTACATGAATTTTACAAAACGTACCATGAGGACTTTACATAACATTCGTATGCTTTATATGGATGTCGCGAGGCATCTGAACTAATAAAAATGATGTCAAATGCCAAAAGACATGATCGAGACAAGCAAAGACAGTGTCAGATGGCCAACGGGCTCATTTAAAAAAAGTTGTTTACAAAAATAACAAATGAAATGGACAGACCACAGAAGATTATTTCAATACTTTTAATATTGTGGTCGGAGAAAGGAATGAAAAGATGAAAAAAAGGACAGTTCTACTCGTAGTGCTTCTTGCCGTAGCGCTTCTGATCGTAGGTTGTGGCCCTAAGAAGGGCGGAAGCGTCTCGACAGACGGATCCACATCAATGGAAAAAGTCATCGGTGCACTCGGAGAAGCTTTCATGAAAGACAATGAAGGCACCACATTCACCTATAACCCGACGGGTTCCGGTTCAGGCATCGAAGCAGTTAAAGCCGGCCGTTGTGACATCGGGCTTGCCAGCAGAGCTCTGAAAGAAGAAGAGAAGGCGGACGGGCTTGTTGAGACAACACTCGCACTTGACGGTATCGCGATGATCGTCAGCCCGGAGAATCCGGTCGGTGACCTCACCCTCGAGCAGATCGCCGACATCTACACCGGCGCAATCACCAACTGGAAAGACGTTGGAGGCAATGATGCGGAAATCGTTGTAATCGGCCGCGAAGCCGGCAGCGGTACGCGCGACGGCTTTGAGTCTGTGACCAAAACGAAAGACAAGTGCGCCTATCGTCAGGAACTCACATCCACCGGCGACGTCATCACGACAGTCTCTTCGAACCCGGATGCAATCGGCTACGCCTCACTGGCATCAGTCAAAGACAGCGTCAAAGCGGTTGCGGTCGGCGGAGTTGCACCGAGTGAAGATACAGTTCGCGACGGCAGCTACAAACTGCAGCGTCCGTTCGTCCTCGTGACGAAGAAAGACGGGAAGCTTTCAGAAACGGCTCAAAAGTTCTTCGACTTCGTGACGTCAAACAAAGCAAACGACATTATCTCCAAGTCTGGCGTCGTTCCTGTAAAATAATCATCTCTCGCGAAGAAGATTTAAGTGATTAGGAGGGGCAGATTATTCTGCCTCTCTGCTTGTAGTATTTAGTTTACATGATCTAATTAGAGTAGGTACGAGGAAATCTATAAGCTTAATGGATGATGGTGGTTCAAAGTTATGATAGGTGAAAGAGAAATAACAGTAACAGCACAGGAAAGTGCAAGAAGAAAACGAATAGAACGGATCATCCACGGAATCTTTCTAATGCTTGGGCTGATTACCGTCGGTTGTGTGCTTCTTATTACCATCTATCTTGTTATTTCCGGTATTCCAGCGATGCGAACGATCGGTCTCAAAGAGTTTCTTTTCGGCCAAAAATGGGCATCGACGGCAGCAGAACCCAAATACGGCATACTGCCCTTTATTCTTACCAGCATTTACGGCACAGCCGGAGCGATTGTGCTGGGTGTACCGATTGGCTTTTTTGCGGCGGTCTACATCGCGAAAATAGCCAAAGGCAGGATTAGATGGCTACTGCAATCAGCAGTAGGTATGCTCGCGGGTGTTCCTTCGGTCGTTTACGGTCTTGTAGGTATGATGGTGCTCGTTCCCGGAATTCGTAAATTATTCAAGGTGCCGGATGGTGCCAGCCTTCTTGCTTCAATCATAGTTCTTGCAGTCATGATTCTTCCTTCTATTATCAAAGTTTCCGTAACGGCATTGGAAGCGGTGCCCCAAGAATATGAAGAAGCGTCCTTGGCCATGGGCGCTACGCCGATCGAAACGTATTTTCGCGTGTCTGTGCCTGCTGCAAAAAGCGGGATTGCCGCAGCGGTCGTTTTGGGTGTCGGTCGCGCCATAGGCGAAGCGATGGCCGTCATGATGGTGGCCGGCAATGCGCCGAATATGCCGTCGCTTTTTGAGAGTGTGCGCTTCCTTACGACTGCGGTCGCAAGTGAAATGTCCTATTCGTCGGGACTTCAGAGGCAAGCGCTCTTTTCTATCGCACTGGTGTTGTACTTCTTCATCATGCTCATCAATGCTGCGCTCAACTTCTTCTTGAAACGCGGCAACGTAAAACAGTCATAAGAAGATAGAGTGCGAATCGGAATATAGGACAATGACCGACATTTACGAGAAATAGAATCAATACTGGATATGCAACAAGGTGAAAACGATATGAAGAAAAATCAATTACCAGTGAGGCGTCGAGCCTATATCGGCACGATGAAAACGACCATGTGGATCTCTGCCTTGATTACATGTGCGTTGATCATCGGTATCATCGTCTATGTGTTCGCGAAGGGAATACCTTTTATTTCGTGGGATTTGCTTTCAACGTCGCCGACGTACATCCCGCCACATATCGGCATCCTGCCGGACATTATGAATACGATTTACATCGTGATCGCATCTCTTGTGGTGATGGTGCCGCTTGGCGCGGGAGCAGCAGTATATCTTGAAGAGTACGCGACTAATCAGAAAGTTGTCGCTGTGATCGAATACGCGGCTGAAACGCTTTCAGGTATTCCGTCGATCATCTATGGTCTTGTCGGCATGCTGTTTTTCTGTGAGTTTGCCGGATTAAAAACCTCGATTTTGGCCGGCGCGCTGACGCTCGTGATCATGAACCTTCCTTCTATCATGCGCACGACGCAGGAAAGCCTGAAAACTGTGCCGCAAAGTTACCGTGAAGGCGCCTTTGCTCTCGGAGCCGGGAAATGGCGTGTGATCCGAACTGTCGTGCTTCCGGGATGTGTCGACGGTATCATCACCGGTTGCGTATTGGCGACCGGTCGAATTCTAGGCGAGTCAGCTGCTCTTCTGTTTACCGCGGGCTTCGCACATGCGCTAAATCCCTTTTTCGAGGGGCTTATGAGTCCGGGCGCAACGTTAACGGTAGCGCTTTATGTGTATGCTAAGGAACAAGGAGAGTTTGGCGCTGCATTTGCCATCGCTGCAATCCTGATGGTCTTGACGCTGGGAATTAACTCTTTAGCTATGTGGCTTGAGAGTCATTTCAAGAAAATGCGTGAGCAAGGGTATCCGCAGGAGAAATCAAAGGAATAAAACGAATGAATGTAGAAGATAAACAAAAAAGCGATACGATTATTTCAACGAAAGATCTCAACGTTTGGTACGATGACTTTCAGGCGCTGATCGATGTCAGCATGGAAATTCCGGAGAAAAGCATTACTGCGCTGATAGGGCCGTCGGGCTGCGGGAAATCCACATTTCTCCGTACGCTGAATCGCATGAATGACCTGATCGATTGTGCTAAGACAACCGGCTCTGTGTTCTATCGCGGCCAAGATATTTTTGATCCGTCGATGGAAGTCAGCGAGTTGCGGCGCCATATCGGAATGGTGTTCCAAAAACCGAATCCTTTTCCCATGAGCGTTTATGACAATGTTGCCTACGGTCCGCGTACGCACGGTACGAAAAGCCGAGCAAAATTGGACGATATCGTAGAGCGCTCACTTCGCGGTGCAGCCATCTGGGATGAGGTGCGTGACAAGTTGAGGCAGAACGCACTCGGTCTTTCAGGCGGTCAGCAGCAGCGACTCTGTATTGCGCGTGCTCTTGCCGTTCAACCGGACGTTTTGTTGATGGATGAACCGACAAGCGCGCTTGATCCAATCTCGACTACAAAAATTGAAGAACTTATCTTACAATTAAAAGAGAATTATACGATTATAATTGTGACACATAATATGCAACAAGCGTTGCGCATATCCGACGGTACCGCTTTCTTCCTGCTCGGCGATCTTATCGAGTACGGATCGACTGATATCATCTTCTCGACACCATCGGACAAACGCACGGAAGACTATATTACAGGGAGGTTTGGATAATATGAGAAGCCGTTTTATCAAACAGCTGTCCCGACTCAATAAAGAACTGATTGAAATGGGTGCACTTTGCGAACTGGCGATCAAGACGGTCTCCGAAGCGTTGGCGAACCGTGATTTTGAGTTGGCAGAAACGTTGTTCTCGATTGATGAAGAAATTGATCAAAAAGAGCGCGACATCGAGTCGTTGAGTCTCAAGCTTTTGCTCCGTCAACAGCCGGTCGCGGGCGACCTTCGACAGATTTCCGCGGCACTTAAAATGATTACCGATTTAGAACGCATCGGCGACCAAGCTGAAGATATCGCTGAAATCATTGTTCATCTTACGGAAAAAGACGACGACCTCGAAGCTGAATTATCGGGCATGGCCGACGCTACGATGAAAATGGTAACGGACAGTGTTGATGCCTATGTCAAACGCGACCCGGAGCTCGCGCGCGCTGTTTTAGCCGCCGACGATGTCGTAGACAACTACTTTTCGAGTATCAAAAAAGATCTGATCAGTGCCGTTGCCGCAGATCCTGAAGCCGGAGAATACGCTCTCGACCTCTTAATGATCGCGAAATACTATGAGCGCATCGGTGATCACGCCGTAAACGTCGCAGAGTGGGTTATTTTCGCTATTACGGGCATACATCGAACCACAGAATATGAAGAGAGATTATCGGAATGATCTGGTGTGTAGAGGACGATGCCAGCACCCGTGACATTGAAGTCTATGCGCTTCAGATGGCGGGATTTGAAGCACAGGGTTTTGAAGACGGTGCTTCCTTTTGGAAAGCGTTAAAGGAGCGTCAGCCTCAGCTTGTTGTGCTTGACGTCATGCTTCCGGAGATTGACGGCATCGAACTCCTTCGCCGCATGAAAGGACATGCGCAGTACGCGGACATTCCGATCGTCATGGCTACAGCTAAAGGTGCCGAATATGACAAAATACAAGGTCTGGATCTTGGCGCCGATTATTACCTTGTTAAGCCGTTCGGTGTTATGGAGCTTGTTTCGTGCGTGAAAGCGGTGCTTCGCCGCTACAGGCCGAAATCAGATAAGACGAGAACACTGAAAGCCGGCGGCATCGTCTTGAGTCCTGAGAAACACACGGTGACTATAGATGGAGAACGTGTTAAGTTAACGAACAAAGAATTCGAATTGCTTCGCCTTTTCCTGTCTCAGCCGGGTATTACTTTTACACGAGATCAACTGATGGAGCAGGTCTGGGAGACGAGTTATCGCGGAGAAACACGTACAGTTGATATGCACATTCAAACGTTGCGACAGAAACTCGGTCCTTATCGAAAGCTGATTGAGACAGTACGAGGCGTAGGGTATCGGCTGGAGGCCAAACAATGAAAAAGAAAATCTTCGGCAGCATGGTGTTGATCGCGGTTGCCGTCTTGATTGCAAGCTTCGCTATCATTACCGGTTTTCTTTACACCTATTATAGCGGCGTGCAAAAACAGCATATTAAAGACGAGCTCAATCTTGCCTCAGGAGCTGTCGAACTTAACGGCATCGACTACCTCCAAAAAGTAGAGTCCCATCGCTATCGGCTGACTTGGATTGACGCGGATGGCCGTGTTCTTTATGACAGTGTTGCCGATGTGAATGATCTTGATAATCACGCGGATCGAGAAGAATTCCGAGAGGCCATGGATTATGGTGAAGGTGAGAGCTCACGACGCTCATCGACACTGCTTGAAAAGCAGATGTATGTCGCTCGCCGTTTGAAAGACGGCACCGTCCTGCGTGTTTCTGCAAGTGTCTTGACGGCTGAGCATTTGGTGCTCGGTATGCTTCAGCCTTTTCTGACGGTGTTTGCTGTCTCGCTGGTGCTGTCTTTAGTGTTGGCTAACTATCTTTCGAAGCGCATCATCGAACCGCTTAACAAGCTTGATCTCAGCAACCCGCTTGAAAATGAGGGCTACGATGAAATCGCACCGCTTCTTGGAAGACTGAATCAACAACGCCTTAAAATTGATGCTCAAATGCGCAATCTTCGTCGTCATTCTGACGAATTCCGTCAAATTACAGCAAGCATGCGAGAAGGGCTGGTGCTTATGGATACTCGCGGCACCATTCTCAGCATCAATCCGGCGGCGAGGCGCCTTTTCAAAACCGATGAAAATTGTGTTGGCGAGAATTTTTTGTCGGTTGATCGCGATCCATCTGTCATCGCCATCGTTCGTGAGGCAATGACCGATGGTCACGGTGAAATGCGAGCGGAACGCAATGGTCAAATATACCAGTTTGATGTGAGTCGCATTGATTCTGGCGGCGAACCGATCGGTGCCGTGCTTATCGCTTTTGACATTACCGAGATCGAGCGATCCGAACGTCATCGCCGCGAATTTACGGCAAATGTTTCACATGAGCTCAAAACACCGCTTCAGGGTATTATCGGCAGCGCAGAACTTATCGAACGCAACATGGTGAGACCGGAGGATATGCAGCGGTTTGTGGGGCATATCCGCAATGAAGCTCAACGTATGGTCATGTTGGTTGGCGATGTCATTCGTCTCTCTCAACTCGAGGAAGGTGCAGACATGCCTGCAGAGCCCGTCGATCTTATATCGGTGGTCAAGGAAGTCATACGTGACCTTGATGATATCGCAAAAGAGCGCAATGTCAGCGTGTCTTACTCCGGAGAATCGGTCGTGATAACCGGTGTTCGTCTTCTTCTTTACGAAGCTGTCAGCAATCTCGTCGATAATGGTATCAAATACAACGTAGAAAATGGAAGTGTCCGAATCACAGTGTCCTACGACAACGATGAAGCCAAAATAGTCGTTCGCGACACGGGCACCGGCATCGCAAGCGAGCATTTGAATCGGATTTTTGAGCGATTCTACCGCGTTGACAGGAGTCACTCAAAGGCATCCGGCGGCACGGGACTTGGGCTTTCTATTGTAAAACACGCTGTGCAGTATCACGGCGGCAAAGTTGAGATCGAAAGCGAGCCTGGACAGGGCACAGAGATAACACTGATCTTCCCTTTAATAAATCATCTTGAAATTATTCGCGCCGAAAGTGATTCATCAACTCCGAAAACACCGGAATAGACCGAAAGTTCTTGTTTATCGCAACATTTATAAAAGCCTGATGTGCCAATATCATATCAGGCTTTTTAGACTACGTCAGGTCACGTTGTTTGAGTTACCTTATTGGTGGAAGCTGGAGGTTAATCCGCAAAGAATGCTGTGTATGGATGCCATGCCAACAGACGACGGAATATACCGGGATCTTGACGCTATTCTCGCGAAGCGCTTGCCGCTAGACGATGGGGCAATAGCTAAGATGATTTTTTATCAGCATCAGCGACCGCAGCTTTTAACATGTCTTCTGCAAGGATGGGATTGGCTCGTCCTTGCGTCTTTTTCATGATATAGCCCATGAGCGCGCGCATGGCAGGCGTTCTTCCCTTGAGATAATCATTAACGGCACGAATATTCGAACGGACGGCTTCATCGACGATGGGTTGAAGCACCTTGGGATCGTTGATCTGCGCGAGATGATTTTCTTCGACGTAGGCTGCCGGATCTTGATCATTTTCGAGCAAGACTTTCAGGACTTTTCTCCCGGTGTTGCTGTTGATGACATCCTTTCCCAGAAGATCGGCGAGTGCGCCAAGTGTCTCGGGTGAAAGCGGCGCTTCCGTTTCGTCTTCGCCGAAAAGCGGTGCTAAATCAGTTAAAATCAAGCTGACAAGCGTCTTCGGATGAGCCGTTTCTTTTACGGCCGCCTCGAAGAAATCAGAAAGATCTTTATCGGCAGTCAGACGTTCCGCTTCGTAATCGCTGAGGTCATATGCGTCCTTGTACATTGCTTTTCGCTCGTCGGAAAGGCGGGGCATCGACGATTGGATCTTTGCGATCATTTCATTGTCGACAAGCACTTCTCCTAAATCAGGATCAGGGAAATAGCGGTAATCGGCTGCGCTCTCCTTTTTGCGAAGGGCGCTTGTTAGTCCCGTTTTCTCATCGAACCGGCGTGTCTCTTGGACAATGATTTCGCCGTCTTCAATGAGGGCGACCTGGCGCTTAAATTCGCTTTCGATGGCGCGGGCAACGAAGTTGAAAGAGTTGATGTTCTTCATTTCGACGCGTTTGCCTAAAAGCGTCTCGCCTTTTTTCCTGACTGACAAGTTTACGTCGCAACGAAGAGAACCCTCATTCATTTTACCGTCGGAGACGTCCGTGTATCGCACGATAGCGCGCAGTTTCCTAAGAAAGGCGACGGCCTCTTCACCGCTTCTAATGTCGGGTTCAGTCACAATTTCAATGAGCGGCACGCCACAGCGGTTGCAGTCGACCAGCGAGTGATCTTCGTGATGGATCAGTTTGCCGGCATCTTCCTCTAGATGGATGCGATTGATTCGGATTCGCCGCATACCGTCTTCTGTTGCGACATCCACGTAGCCGCCTGAGCAGATTGGCGAAAAATTCTGTGTCACCTGATAGGCTTTCGGCAGATCGGGGTAGAAGTAGTTCTTGCGATCAAAGCGCGAAGACGGCGCGATGTCACAGTGTAGCGCAAGACCCGCGCGGACGGCGAATTCAACACATTCTTGGTTGAGAAGCGGCAGTGAACCGGGCATCGCTAGGCAAACGGGACAGACCTGCGTGTTAGGAGGCGCGCCAAATGTTGTCGAACAGCCGCAGAACAGCTTTTGCGGCGTTTTCAGTTCGACATGGACCTCAAGGCCGATAACACTTTCGTAATCTGTGACACTCATACTATTTTCCATTTCTCTTTTCGTGAAAAAGACGGGGACGAGGCAAGCGATCGTGAGCGTCTTCATAGGCTGCTGCCAACATGTAAAGTCGCCCCTCCGAAAATCGCGGACCGATCAATTGAAGTCCGAGCGGGAGCCCTTCTTCTGTAAGCCCGCTAGGAAAAGCCAGCGCAGGAAGTCCTGCAAGCGGCGCCAGCACGGTGAAGCGATCCGATGAATATTGCCCGTTGAGCGATTCGTCGCCGTGTGCGCCGAAAAGCGGTGCCGGTCCAATTGTCACGGGAGCAAGAATGGCGTCGCACGCATTGAACAGCGTATTCAACGTTTGAATCACTAACGTGCGGATTCGGGTCGCTTTCTCGTAATAAATTTCATAGTTTTCTTTAGAAAGAAGATAGCTTCCGAGTAAAACACGGGACTTTACTTCGAGACCGAGCGCATCGGAACGAGAGCGGATGTAGATGTCATCGACGGTTTCAGCTTCGGCTGAGCGATAACCGTAATGGATGCCGTCGTAGCGGTTGATCGCGGAATATCCTTCGGCGCTTGTCAAAAGATAGTACGCCGCAAGCGCCTCCTGCAAATGAGGGAACGACAACGGCACCAGGCGAGCCCCCTCCGAGGAATAGAATTGAAGCGCGCGTTCTATGGCGTCGCGCACGGCGGGATCCAGTCCGTTTGAGAATTCCTCGATATAGCCGATGACCGGGTTGCCGAAGGTGGTTTCAATCGAGCCGACGTAGCCGCCTTCAGGGATGGGGGCAAACCGAGAAGACATGCCGTCTTTCGGATCGCGGACGGCAATCGCATCCAACACCGCCGCGTTATCGCGCACAGTTCTTGTCATGGGACCGGTCTGATCGAAGGAGGATGCATACGCCGTGACGCCGCGGCGCGAAATTAAACCATAAGTCGGGCGCATGCCAACAAGACCGCAGTACGCTGCCGGCTGGCAAATCGACCCGCCTGTGTCAGTGCCAAGCGCGTATACTGCTTCGCCTGCGGCCACAGCTGCCGCGGAGCCTCCCGAGCTTCCACCCGGAACACGCGTCGTATCATAAGGATTAAGGGTGGCATGAAACGCGGAGGCTTCGGACGAATCGCCCATGGCAAACTCATCCATATTCGTTTTGCCGAGAAAGACGGCTCCACTTTCGCGTAAAAGCGTCACTACATAGGCGTCATACGCCGGAACAAAGTGTTCCAGCATACGTGAAGCGTTGGTGGTGCGCACACCTGCCGTCGCGATGTTGTCTTTTAAAGCGGCGGGAATGCCGGCAAGCAAACCGGGATCGTAGCCTTCCTTCAAACGCTGATCGACCGTTTTTGCCATTGCGAGCGCGTCGTCTTCGGTCACAGTGATGTAAGCGCCGACGGACGGCTCCAATTGCTCAATGTTTTGAAGGAAAGCGCGGGTGATTTCAGAAGAAGAAAGGTCGCCTTTCCTAAGAGCTGCGGCCATTTCCTGTATTGTCATGTCGGTTATCGTCATGGAACGCCTCTCATTCTACAACCGGAGGAACGACGATGAAACCATCGCGTGTCTCTGCAGTATTGGAAAGCAGCTGGTCGCGTGTTGCGCCGGGCGTCTCATCCGGCTTCAGGAAGACGTCCTTTTCATCGGAAGGTGAAATCGTCATCGGTACGCCCTCTGTATCGACCTTTTGCATGTTTTCGGCAAGGTCAATGAGATAATTAAGGCGTTTGTGAACGAGCCGTTCCTCATCATCTGTGAGCGATAGGCGAGTTTGCGCCTCCAGCTCGGGAAGGTTAATAAGCGGTGTTTTGCGTTTTAGCGTACTCGACATCTTTTCTTGCGCCTCCGCGGCATCGCTTCCCTTTGCAAGCTGAATACCGAGGACGGATAGCTGTGCCGGATCTACGGGGGACGGCGCTTCGGTCAAAAGGCAGGACGCGTCGCGTATTTTCGGGAATGCGATGACGTCACGCAGGGAGTCTTCTCCTGCGAGCAGCATGACTAGACGGTCGAGTCCGAACGCAAAACCTCCGTGAGGTGGCGCTCCGTAACGGAATGCGTTCAGAAGGAAGCCGAAACGGCTGTTAATTTCGTCTTCTTCCAATCCCAGCGCCTCAAATACTTTTCTTTGTATATCGCTTCGATGGATACGAATGCTGCCCGATCCGAGTTCCGTGCCGTTTAAGACGACGTCGTACGCCTGTGAGCGCACGCGCGCCGGATCGGAAAGCAGATAAGGAAAATCTTCTTCGTAGGGCATCGTGAAGGGGTGATGCTGCGCGACCCAACGACGATCCTCTTCGCGATATTCAAACATCGGGAAATCGGTGATCATGCAGAATGCGAATTTTGCGGGATCGCGGAGTTCAAGCATATCGCCGATTAGAAGACGCAGAGCGCCGGTGACGCGGCGCGACACGGAGAGTTCGTCCGCTGAGAAAAGGACGAAGTCGCCCGGTTTTGCGTCGACAAGGCGCAACAATACGTCCATGTCCTCTTTCGAGATGAACTTTGACAAGATGGAATAAACTTCTCCTTCAGGACGCCAAGCAATCCAAGCCATGCCGCCCGCACCTTGTGAGATGGCAAAGTCGGTCAGCTGTTCGATCGTTGCGCGTGTGAAGTCAGATTTTCCGGGAACAGTGATCGCGCGCACAACGCCGCCTTTTTCAACGGCTTTTTTAAAAACGGTGAAGGTGGATGTCGCCGCGTAGGAGGTGATGTCAACAACAGGAAGCGCGAAACGAAGATCGGGTTTGTCCGATCCGTACGTGTCCATCGCTTCTTGCCAAGTGAGGCGGCGAAACGGACGTATAAGCTCAATGTCCATCACATCGCGTATCAGGTGATAGAAAAGCTCTTCCAGTAGTGCGAGCACGTCTTCTTGTTCGACGAACGACATCTCAAGGTCAAGCTGAGTAAATTCAGGCTGGCGATCGGCGCGCAGATCTTCATCACGGAAGCAGCGCGCAATCTGGTAATAGCGATCAAAACCGGAAACCATCAGGAGTTGCTTGAAAATTTGGGGAGATTGCGGCAACGCATAAAATGAGCCGGAGTGGACTCGACTTGGAACGAGATAGTCTCGCGCACCTTCCGGCGTGCTTTTTGTCAGCATCGGCGTTTCGACATCGACGAAGCCATGGTCATCCATGAATCGTCTTATCGAGCTGACGATACGGTGTCGGAAACGGAGATTGTTTCGCAAGATCGGTCGTCTGAGATCTAAGAACCGATAGCGGAGACGCAGCTCCTCGTTGACGTCATCGGCGTCTGCCGGATTAAAGGGCAGGTTATCGCAGGGGGACAACAGTTCGGCTTCTCTTACGCGTAGTTCAACGGTGCCTGTTGCGATTTTCGGATTGATGGTTTCCTCATCGCGTAACGCGATCAGACCGCGCGCCAAAAGTACCGATTGATTTCGGACACGCTCCGCGAGCTTAAACGTCGCCTCGTCGGTTAACATCGGGTTGAAAACGACCTGAAGGGTTCCTTCTCGGTCGACAAGATCGATGAAGATCACGCCGCCCATGTCGCGCTTTGTTTCCACCCAGCCGCATGCGCAGGCTTCGACACCTACATCTTTTTCAGAAAAAAGACCGCAGTAATTTGTTCGTTTCATAATTAATGTGCGAAATGCTCCTAAATACAGTTGCTTGCATTTTAGCACAATGCCGTGACGGTAAGAAGCATGCCTTTAGCGGGGATGATATGATAATGTACAAGCCGATACGCCAATAAATGGAAGCAAATCGGTACGCAGTAAATGCAGAGAAAGCCTTATAGCCTTGCCGCAAAGAGTAGCACGCTATTCGCGGTGAGATGTCTGACGTCAGGCGAAGCGGAAATTGGATGGTGATAGCATGACAAAAGGAGAAAACCTTCGGAGCAATATTCACCATGTGGCGCTCATATTTGAAGGTGGCGGGATGCGAGCCAGCTATACTGCCGGCTTTGTGACGATGCTGCTTGAACAGCAACTCTACTTTGACTATGTTGCCGGTATTTCTGCCGGTTCTTCCCATGCGGTCAACTACATCTCACGCGATATGTTGCGTGCGCGCTTATCTTTTACGGATTTAGCAGAAGATCCTTCATTCGGCGATGTTCGCACGTGGTTGCGCGGGCAAGGCTTCTTCAACGCGGAATACCTTTATTCAGAGTCGTCGCTTGCAGACGGTGTCATTCCTCTCGATTTTGATACATTTTTGCGCAATAACGCCGAATGTGTGATCGGCGCTTTTTTGAAGAATGAGGGGCGTATGGTGTATTGGCGCAAGTATGACTACGTGACGATCGATGATCTGACGATTCGGGCGCGTGCGTCGTCCACGGTTCCTTATCTGATGCCGGACACCGTGATTGATGGAAAAACTTATGTTGACGGGGGTGTCGGCGAAGCTATTCCCCTTGATATCGCGGAAAAAGACGGCTACGACCGATTCGTGATTGTTTTGACCCGACCGCGCGGCTTTCGCCAGGAACCGCCGGTGCGTTTGGCAATTATCGATCATTTTCTGAGTCAACATCCTGTTCAGAAAGAAGCGCTCATGACGCGATATATACGATACAATGACACGCTTAGGAGAATAGAGCGGCTTGAGCGAGAAGGCAAAGCATACGTTTTTTATCCTGAGTATGAAGGCGTTCGCATGACAGAAAAAGGACGCGACAAATTGATGGAACAGTACGTCTTAGGCCACGAACAAGCCTATAAAGAGTTGCCTTTGTTACGGAGCTTTCTTGAGGACGTAAAAAAGGAGAAGTCCCTGACCTGCTTGAAGTACAGGGATTCCAAGACGCTCTTGAACGTGACGCCTGAACGCTTTAAAAAAATAGTATCAGGATTGACAGACACGGGTCTGACAGAAAACGGTGATGAACCTGCATCGACATTGGATATGCCGGACACTAATCAAGAGAAAGACAAGGCTGCACCATGAAGCTTATCCATCTTGCCGATCTTCATTTGGGAAAACGAGTACATGAAGTTTCCATGATGGAAGATCAGCGCGTTATGCTGGACTCTGTGATCGATCTTTGCCGTCGTGAACAGCCCGATGTAGTTATCATAGCAGGCGATGTCTACGATAAACCCATCCCGTCCGTTGAAGCGATCAATCTTTTTGAATCGTTTTTGCTGGCCTTGTCGGCGCTCGATAAGACGGTTCTGATTATCGCCGGCAATCACGATTCAGGCGAGCGCTTGTCCTTTGGCGACGTTTTTTTTAAAAAAGAGGGTATTCACATCGCAGGCGTATTTGATGGTGCGCTTGATGAAGTTGTTCTTTCCGATGAACATGGTGATGTCGTCTTTTATCTTCTTCCCTTTATCCGCCCGATGCACGTCCGCCGATTTTTTCCGGAAGAGGAAATCCTTTCCACGGAGGATGCGGTGCGCTGTGTGTTGCGCTCTGTTGGCAAAAGCGCGTCGACTTCGGGTGATGCCGTTTGTGAAGTCGATGCGAGCATAAAGGAGGTTGCGCGCTCGACAAATGAAGGGGCGGGGCGACGTGTTTTGCATTCTGCCGGCAAGAGCTCATCGACGCGTCACGTGCTCATCGCGCATCAGTTCGTGACCCGAAGCGGTTCCGCTGTTATACGCTCCGATTCTGAAACGCTGCAAGTGGGCACAACCGATCAAGTGGATGTTTCGCTTTTTTCAGCATTTGATTACGTTGCACTGGGTCATCTGCATGGTGCTCAGAGTTTGGCGGAAGGCGTGTGGTATGCAGGTTCACCGCTCGCCTATTCATTTTCGGAGATCGGACAGAAAAAAGGCGCACTCGTCGTGGAATTCGGCTCGGATGGCTCGCCGATTGTGCGGCAGGAGCCGCTTGCATCTCTTCACACAATGCGCCGTGCCCGAGGAACGCTTGACGATCTGCTTTGCGCCGGTAAGACATTGGAACGAAGCAACGATCCGTCGCGCGAGGATTACCTTGAAATGACATTGACAGACCGCGGCCCCGTTGCTGATCCGATGAATCGACTCAAAGTGTACTATCCCAACGTCATGCGTCTTGTTTTCGAGCGCGTACATGAGGAAACGGATCATAAAGACGCTCTGGTGGATAGCGATGATCTGGGAAAACTTGATCCTGCCGCTTTATTCGCACGTTTTTTTGAACTGCAGACCGGGCGACCGCTTTCAGAACTTGAACATAATATCGTAGCCGACGCTGTTAAATCCGCCTCCGACGCGTACGACGTCAATGCTGATTCTGCTTCCGTTTCGCTCGAGAACGATATTGGAAGCTCGGATGAAGTGAATGGCGATACTGCAGTGACGTTTGCAGAGAGCGTTTCGGACAATTCGATATCCGGCAATGCGAACACCTCATCGTCGACGCATCAACGTGAGTCGGAGCAGACGTTTCGGGATCCGTCCTACGAGTTGAGCGATGACGGAACGCCCGAAGGAGGTACGTGATGAAGCCGGTTAAGCTTGTGCTAAGCGCATTTGGCTCTTATGCCGACCGAGTCGAAATATCGTTCGAGCATGTGCATGAACGATTGTTTTTGATTTCAGGACCGACCGGTTCCGGAAAAACACTTCTTTTTGACGCCATGATGTTTGCACTCTACGACGACGCAAGCGGTGCCGCGCGTGGGAATAACACGCTCCGAAGTGATTTCGCGTCACCGGATGATGATACTTATGTCGAACTGACGTTTCAGCTTCGCGGAGAACGGTACATGATAAGAAGAAGTCCTTCTTATGAACGTCCCAAAAAACGCGGCGACGGGATGACACTTCAGGCCGCAGAAGTTGAACTTCGCTATCCTGATGGCCGTGTCATCGACAAAAAAGTCGAAGCGGATCAAGCGGTCGAAGAGTTAATCGGACTCGACAAGCATCAATTCCGCCAAGTCGTCATGATCGCGCAGGGCGCCTTTTACGATCTGATCAGCGCGTCGAGCAGCGAGCGCGTCCAAATTTATCGAAAACTGTTTGCCACAGATATCTATCGAGAGATGGAAAACTTTTTCAAGCGCGAATACAACAAAGCGCGCGACCGCTCACAGAATGAGCAGGATCGTTTGAAAGTGCTGTTCTCGCGCTTCGCTTTCCTAGAGGATGATCCGGAGGAAGTGTCGCTTAAAGAGCGCTGTACGGATGCTTTAAGCGGCGGCTCAGTCTGGGATCTTGATCGCTTGCTTCCCGATTTAAGAAGTTCCGTGTCGCAGGATAAAAAAGCACTTGATGAACTGGAAACGTCGCTCAGTCAGGCGCAAAAGCGCTTAAACGAAACGACACGCGCACTCGATCGCATCGTGCGTGACAACGCGCTGCTCGATGAGTATGATGCTGCGCGCGATAAAGAAATCGAGTTAAATCGCACACTTCCTCTCTTTGAAGAAAAGTCGGCGCTTCATGACGCCGATGTGCGCGCCAGGACGATCGTCAATCCGATCGCTGAGTTGCGTTACCGCGTCCTTCATGATCTTGACGACGCTCAATACAGTTTGGGTTCTGCGAAAGAAGAGCTCAATAAAGCAGAACAAGAATTTTTTGTCGCAAAAGAGAAATATGATTTTTGCTTGCAACGTGAACCTGAAAGGGAGGCGCTTACTCGCCGTTACGAAAAGCTTGTGAAGGAACAAGATGCGCGCAGAGCAATTGCGCCCCTTGTTCGCGAAAAGCGGCAGCTTCTAGAAAATATCGCGTCTTTACAGAAAGCATGGGATCAACGCCTAGCCTCGATTCAAGCCTTAGAAACAACGGTTGCTTCGTGTGAAGAAAAAATGACTGCGTTCAAGGGCGTGGAGCAGGCGTCATTTGAGGCTGAACGGCTCGTTGCTGCTTTAAATTCGGGCAAGGAACGTGCCGGCAGCCTGACCGTGGATCTAAATCTGCAAAAAGACCGGTTGCAAAAACTTGACGAAACACGCCTGCAATTTGAGGAAGATAACCGTCTTTGGCGGCAAAAAGAGGATGAGGCCGATGAAGCTGCCGATCGGATGATGCGCGAGCAGGCCGGTTTGCTGGCGCAGAATCTTGTCGAAGGCAAACCCTGTCCCGTATGCGGTTCTACGCACCACCCTCAAGTCGCCTGCCTTTCTCCTCATGCTCCGAATCGAGAAGAAGTCGAAAAATGTCGTCGCGCGGCGGAGCGCGCTCGTCGCAACTTGGAAAAAAGAAGTGCCGACATGCATGGCACGCGCGAAAGTATTGCAGAAGCGCTCCGCCACATAGAAATACGATTCGGCGAGATTGTCGACGCTTATCCTGTATCTGGAGATGAGGTGCTGCCGCAGGATGTTGAGGCGTCGTTGTTCCCGGCAGAACAACCTCCTATAGACACTTCTTTTATATCGCTTGAGAAAAAATATGAACAGATTCGCGAACGATTAGAGCGCTTATCCGAACGCCTTGTCTCGCAGTTGTCTGATGAAGAGATGACGCGTGACGCATTGCGCGTGCAGTTGGAAGAAAGCAAGGTGTTCGACAAGATGATTCTTGAGGCCAAGCGCGATATTACATCCCTCAAAGAAAAGCAGGATGAAGAAAGACAGCATCTCACGGACGAGCGAGAGCGGAGCATCGCGCTTACGGCAAAAATCGAGGCCGCCTCAAAAGACTTTTCGGAAGACGATGACGACACGCTTGCAAGTCAGCTGAAAGAGGCGGAAGTGACGTTGCGCAACATGAACGAGGCAAAAAAGGCCGCCGAAGACGGTGTGCAAAAAGCGTCCGAAAAGGAGGCCATCGCGCGACGAACGGTCATGCTTCGCGATGAACGGTGTCACAAACTAGATGAAGAGAAGACTAATATCGAAACGCGTTTCCAAGAGGCATTGCAAAAAGCAGAATTCGAAGATGAAGCGGCCTTTGAGAAAAGCATGCTTTCAGAGGATGCGCGCACAGAGCTTGAGAAAGCGATAGCATCTGAAAATGCAGAGCGTGATGCAAATGCGCGTGATGTAGAGCGCCTTAAAAAGGAAACGAAGGGTCTTTCGCGCCAAAACGTTGACGATTTACTTGTCGTGGAAGCCAAGCATGAAGAGCGCGTCCGTAGTTTAGAGAAAGAGCGCCGTGAACGGACAGCTCAAGTCGATGCCCGCAGGAACTCCTTGGAGAATATTGAGCAGGATTTCAAACTTGTTAAACTAACATCTCAGCAGATTGCCTCTCTAAAAGAGCTGTCTGAAATCGCATCAGGTACGCGCGCAGGAGCCGACAAAATCAGTTTTGAAGCCTACATTCAGACGTGGTTTTTTTCCAAAATGATATGTCAGGCAAATGTTCTTCTCGGAACGATGTCGCAGGGGCGGTATCAGCTTTGCCGCGCAGAAGTAACGTCGCGCCGAGGACGAACAGGCCTTGATCTTTCTGTCGAGGATCTTTGGACGGCGCGTGTTCGACCCGTTGCTTCCCTTTCAGGCGGCGAAAAATTCCAAGCAGCTCTCGCGATGGCGCTGGGGTTGTCGGATGTCGTCTCCGCGCACGCGGGCGGTGTTGAAATCGATGCGCTCTTTATCGATGAAGGCTTCGGCGGACTCGATGAAGATTCTCTTCAGGACGCAATGACCGTCCTTCGCGCGTTAACCGAAAATCAACGCATGATCGGAGTCATTTCACATGTGCAAATGCTCCGGCTCGCTATAGATGATCAGCTGCTCGTGACCATCGAACCGGGAGGCAGTCGTGTCGATTGGCGTGACAGCTTAACATGAAATTGATGTCATAGTATATGTTATTATGACAAAGGCAATAAAAAAGCTACGATATCGTACGATTCAGGAGGCATTATGTACAAACAATTATTTATTCCGGGACCGACGGACGTCGCACCAGAGGTGCTCGAAAAGATGGCAACGCCCATGATTGGACACCGCACGGCCGAAGCGACTGAACTTCAAAAAAGTATTTCAGAGAAACTGCAGAAACTGATGTACACGGAGAATACGATTCTTCTCTCGACGTCATCCGGTACAGGATTGATGGAGGCGGCGATTCGTTGCTGTACACGTAAGCGGGCTGCCGTTTTCTCGGTTGGCGCTTTTGGTGACCGCTGGTATCAGCTTGCAGAAAACAACAATGTCCCTGCTGATGTTTTCAAATCGGAACCCGGTCAACCTACCACACCTGAAATGGTCGATGACGCCCTAAAAACGGGCAAATACGATGTGGTCACGGTGACACACAATGAGACGAGTACGGGTGTCATGAACGACTGCGCAGCGATCGGCGACGTCATTAGAAAGTACGATGACGTGCTATTCCTTGTGGATACGGTGTCATCGCTCGCCGGCTCAAAGATTGAGGTTGATCTTTGGGGAATCGATGTCTGTATCGCATCGACGCAAAAATGTTTTGCGCTGCCGCCCGGATTAAGCCTCTGTTCTGTTTCGGAACGCGCGATTGAAGCGGCGAAACAGGTGAAACATCGCGGTTATTACCTTGATCTCGTTCGGCTCTACAATCGTGTGAAGAGGGACTACCAGTACC
>JAAZJV010000037.1 GCA_012800135.1 Clostridiaceae bacterium
GGTACTGTTGATTTTTCATCAAGTTTTAGACTTGATAATATTCTGGAAATAAATAATTTCGTTAATAAATGCGATATCATGCAGTATATCAAAAAGACAGATTTGTGAAGCCTGAACAGAGAGGAGGTTAATTATGGGTTATAACGCATTGCTGAAAATCCGTGAGTTTAACAGCCTAACCTATGGTATCGATAAGTCGGTACGGATTCCGGAACTTCCTCCGGTTAAACGCAGTTACGGGCACGAAGCACTGTCCTTTATCCGCGAATGCTGCGAGGACTTGAAATTTGATACCGACACGCCGGCGCGCATCGAAATGTCCGACTCGGACGGGCGGAGCGCCGGGAAAGGTCAGATACCTTACAACATGGAAAAAGATCTTGACCGCCTGAGCTTTGAGTCTGCCATAGGCCGCTTTCTCTCTTCCGGTTCCCGCGAGGACGCCTTTGATATCTACTACTGCTACTGTGAGATCTTCAAACCCTTCGGCGCAGGTTATGATTCGACCGGACTGCTTCTGGAAATGCTGTCGGAGCACGAGGCAAACGCCAGTTCCCTATTGATGAAGCACAGAGATCACTATTCCCACTCTGTTTATGTCTTCCTCATCGGCCTTGCCATATACAAAAATATATTCGCTGTCCGTTATGCGTATAACAAAAAGTACGGGCTGAAGGACGGCAAAGAGGCCGCTTGCCACTTCCTTGAATACTGGGGACTGGCCTCGCTGTTCCACGACATCGGCTATCCTTTTGAGATTGCTCACCAGCAGATGAAAGCTTACGTCTGCAAACTGGACAAGAGCAACAACGACGATTACGGCTTTGCGCCCTATGTATCCTACCGCAACATGGACGAGTTCACTGTGTCGCGGCTGGGTGACCTGAACGACCTTTTTGCCAAGGCCATCATTGAACGACTTGGCGAGAGCTACCTCAGGCGCACGGAGATCGAGCCGTATTATGCCGAGTACACCCTTCGCAAAACGCTCCGAGACCGAGCCGTCCATGAAAATCCTGCGGAAAAAGATTATCTCTACATGGATCACGCCTATTTCAGCGGGTTGATGCTGGCTAAGACCTATCTTACCAGGCATAAGAACATCGAGCGTTATGAGCAATTTCCACAGGAGGTTCTGGACGCCTTATGCGCCATTATCCTGCATAACAGCCTGTTCAAATTCACCATGCGCTCTTTCCTTCACACCAAAGAGCCGCTGCGCCTTTCCGACGGACAGCCCCTTGCCTACCTGCTCATGCTCTGCGACGAGTTGCAATGCTGGGACAGAGCCTCCTACGGCCAGAACAGCCGTAGCGGAATCTTTGCCTTTGATTTCGATATTAATTTTTCAACTGAAGGCGGGGTCCGCTTTGTTTATTACTACGATAAAACTTATGAGAGCAAAGTCTTATCGGCAAAATCCTATCGCGACATGCTGTACGACGGCTACACCAAAAGGTCAGGCGCCGTACGTAAAGACCGCAGCAAATTTGTAGACGATATCGACGAGATCATAGCTGTAAAAGACGTCGTTCCGTCCTTTGAGCCAAATGTTAAGCTGCCCGATCCCGGCCATATCATTGATGTTCGCATAGAGGAAAAGCAGAAAAGGACGGGGCTGTATCTTTCTGACAGCAACTATCTCAATCTCTATGATTTCGCGCTGGCTCTCAACGGGCGCTACGTCGGTGCCAAAACAGAGGATGAGATGAAAAAAGCCTTTGAGGATAATCTGTCTTTGGAGTACAAGCTTTCCAATATAGCGCAAGCCAAGGGCTTTGCCGCACAGCTCGAATCGATCGGCTGTTTTTACACAGACCGTCCGGTGGACTATGAGCCGGTTACGGACTTCAAAACACTCATAAAAGAACCGGGTCATGAGGATGATCTGACAAAGATCGCAATGGCAGAGCATGAGCGCTGGTGCACTGAAAAACGAGCCATGGGTTGGGATTACGGAACCCTGCATGTAGGCGCAATAACACTTGATGACGGCAGAAAGAAGAACGACAACGTTATGCGGGAACGCATCCGACTGCACCATGATTTGATAGACTACACCGAACTTGAAGCACAGGAAAAATTCAAGGACTCTGACCCCATGGAACAGATGGTGGAACTGATCCGTGAATACGACGGACTGACAATATATCGGATGAGATGAGACATCGAAACAGTTTTCGGGAGGAATACTATGAGCCTTTTTGATTTTTTCAAGAAAAAACCCAAGAAAAAAACGGAAACAGAAATTGAGCAGGATACCGCAAAAACGGAGCGAGAATCATCGCCCATACAAGCCGCTACTAGCGTTAATATTTCTCCTTCAACCGTCGAAACCTTGACCAAATCGCCGCCTTCAAAAACAGTGGAAGGAGCATCGTCCACACATGCAGTTCCAGTTAGCAAAGCTGCTCCAAGCGTTAACATTCCTCCTTCAGCCGTCGAAACCTCCGCCAAATCGCCGCCTTCAAAAACAGCGGAAGGAGCATCGTCCACACATGCAGTTCCAGTTAGCAAAGCTGCTCCAAGCATTAACATACCGTCTTCATCCGTTAATACTTTCGCCAAATCGCCGCCTTCAAGGTATGTTGCCAAAGTCGGAGCAGTCAAATGGGAAAATGTCTATGTTTTTATCAGCTCTACGTTTAACGATATGCACGCGGAGCGTGACTACCTTGTAAAAAGAGTTTTCCCGGAGCTTGCGGAATGGTGTGAAAAGAGACGGCTTCATCTTGTTGATATCGATCTGCGCTGGGGCATAACGCAAGAAGATTCTGAAAAGAATAAACGTGTAGTGGAGGTATGCCTTTCAAATATTGATAAGTGTCGCCCGTTTTTTCTTTGCTTCATGGGACAGCGACGCGGTTGGATCCCCTCAAAGAGCGATATATCCGACAATACATTTAAAGAATTTCCAAAGCTGAGCTCCTATATGGGATCTTCCGTAACGGAGATGGAAATCATTCATGCCCTGATTGATCCAATGCTGAATGGCAGTATAGAGGATTTGAAAAAACAGGAAAGAGCCTTCTTCTTTCTGCGCGATCCGAATTACTTAAAGAACATCAAAAATCAAGCAATTCGCAACATTTATACCAATGAAGGAGAAGATGACAGCAGCAAGGCTGATGCAGAATTGACACGCTTTAAGACAGAAACAATAGCTAAAAGCGGAAGGCCTGTTTATATATACAACGCCAGATGGAATGACAGCGGCTTCACGCCCGAGCTTGCAGCCTGCGCAGCACCGGGTGCAGCTTCGCAAACGCTTACCAAAGGCAGGCTCACTGACTTTTCCTGTGAGAACCGGGAACTGTCAGAGGTAGTGATCTCGGAAATGAAAAAAGCGATCCTCGAGCGCTTTCCGGCAAGAAATAAGATTGTCTATCAGACAGACACACCGTTGCAAAGTGAAATCGATCAACAAGCCCAATTTCTTCAGATGGCTGCTGACGGGTTTATCGCGAGAGAAGGCGATTTCGAGGCCATATCAGACTATCTTGCCAATGATGAGCGCAGGCCGTTCGTGGTCTGTGCAGAAGCGGGCTTGGGCAAGACGTCGTTTTTAGCACATTTTGTGGAGCTAACCCTAGCCAAAAGTGAGCATGCGCTGGTTTATCGTTTTATAGGCGTCAGCAATGAAAGCGCCTCATTGCACCGTCTGCTCTCTTCCGTTCTTCAGGAGTTGAAGACTGAAGGAATGATAAAATCCCCGCTTCCCTTGTCGCCAAGCGATGTAAAGAACAAATTCGGAGAGTTGCTGTCGGAGGTTGGTTCCGCAAAAAAAGTTATCATAGTAATTGACGCACTTAACCAGTTGGAGTCCGGCCTAAGCGATCTATCTTGGATACCGTGGGTATTGCCTCAAAATATTAAATTGATTTTGAGTTTTAAGCTTGGAGATAAGGACGGCGATGCCCTCGCTAGGCTGATTTCCGATGAAAAGAGAGCCGTGATCTCGAAGATCAGGCCCTTTGAGAACAGTCAAGATAAAAAGAACCTCATATCTCAATATCTGTCTCGTTATCTGAAAAAACTGGACGATGAGAGCGAGACAATGATCGTTCATTCACCCGGATCGGCTAATCCGCTGTTTATGAAAATTCTTCTCTCCGAGCTTCGGGTATTCGGATCGCATGGTGATTTGAAAAACTTGATTAACAACAGATTCGGGGATTCCCCGCTCTCCGCATTTGACGCCGTGCTGAACCGTTTGGAGCATGATTCCTCTTATAGCCCAATCAGCCCTGATGTTCTGACGGCCAATATTTTCGGTTGGCTTTCACATTCAAAAAAGGGGCTGACAATTCAGGAGCTGACCGGTTTGCTTATTCACCACAAGCTGACCGACGACCATGAAAAAGCTGCGGATGCGGTTCATCTTCTGCTTCGTCAACTAAGGCCTTACATCGCGATTCGGGGCGGGCGCGTGGATTTCTTTTACGAGAGCTTCTATCTTGCCGCGCGCAACAGGTATACAACGATACGACAGCTCTCTAAATCCGATGCCCGGTGGCACAGAGAGATTGCCGAATACTTTGAAAAGCTGCCCTTTGATGCGGAGCGTTTTCTCTCGGAAATTGCATATCAATACGCCCACGCCGGCATGTCGGAGGAGCTGTGCTCGCTGCTTCTGAATTACAGGTTCCTCGAATTGCGGATAAAGAAGACTGATGTATCGGCAGCCATAGAGGATTACAGCTATGCAAGACTGCCTGAAGCGCATGTGGACAGCAGCAGGCAAACGGAACTGACCCTGATAGGCGATGCCTTGGGGCTTTCCTCTGTTTTGCTGACGCAGAATGTTACTCAGCTGCCCATACAGCTCTTTGGCCGTTTGATGGGCTTTGACCTGCCGCTGATAAAGCGGCTGCTCGCGGACACAGAGCAATACCTCAAAAATGAAAACCGGCCATGGTTCCGCCCTCTATCTCCCTGCCTGCCCGCTCCGGGAAACACCCTGATGTACAGCTACAAAGGAATAGACATCAACACATTTAAAATCTTCAAGGACCGAAAACGAATCCTGCTGTCCAGTGCAATCGACAATACGATAAAGCTGATAGAAATTGCCAGCGGTAAAGTCATAAAGAATTATCCTGTTAATACGCTTATTAAAAACAGAGGGTATGGTAGTTTTGACAATTTTTTACTGTTGGAGGATGACAATAAAATTGCCGTAAGGACGCACAACCAGCTGTACATCGCAGATTTAGATTCAGCTGAAAGCAAGTTGGTGGAAGGTTTTTCCGGCTCTATGAATCAGCGTATGTTTTCGGGCGGCGGCATGCTCCTCTCGCACGACATAAAAATATTTGAAAAATCGTTCAAGATACATGTTGTAGATATCAAAAAGGCTGAGATTATCCATACCTTCTCCGATAATGTACAAAAAGTACCGACAGGGATAGCATTCAGCGGTGATGCGTCACTTTTATTTATCGGAACGGATGATAACAAGATATCGGCCTTTGATGTGAAAAATTCCTTTTCCCTCGCTTACACAATAGGGGAGCATCCGGATCTCGTAACAGATATTTTGCCGGTTGAGAGCAGAAATCTTCTGATTGCGAAGTCCGCAAACCATATTTACATTTGGCGGATTGACGATGGTAAGCTGTTGCTCAATGTCTATGCGGGTTTTATGGAAAGTTTTGCTCTCTCCAATGATGAGCGGGTTCTGGCTGTGGGGAGTTCCGGGACAATAGACTTGTATTCACTTGACAGCTTTAAGAATCTCAAAAGAATTTGGACAACCAATAAAAACTTAGACTCACTTATCTCCAGTGATAAGTTTACCTCCATTATCTTTTCGGATGACAACAACACTTTGTTTGTAGGGAGAGAATTAGGCGATATTCAGGTTTGGGATCTGAAAAGCGCTTCTTTATTGTCTGTAAACCACGAGAATACAAACAAGGTTACAGCACTTGCGTTATCGGAGGACGAAGGCATTTTAGTAAGCGATGGCGTTCATAACCCTTGTTGTGTATGGGACTTAAAGAAAGCTTCGGTTACTGAAGACAACGTGGGAATGAAAGCATTGCATGTAACCTCTGCCGCCCTGTCTGCGGATGACAGCTTTATTCTTTCCATGGATGAAATGAACGTTATTTCTAAAATAGATACCATAACAATGAAATTTGAAAAGATTGCATCTGTGAAAGGCGGCACAGCAGAGATACTAATCTCCCTTGACGGCAAGCATTTTGCAGTTCGCAAAAGTTTAAATGAAATGCACATGTTTAGATGCGATACTGCGGAACTGATAGGAACATATAAGGCGTTTGACGCCTTTAACGACCCTGAAATGGCGAAGTTCTGGAAACCGGCTTTTTTACCTGCGGAGGCTTGCCTTACTCAGGAAAACCGAAGCATTGTTTACCATCAGGGAAACTGCATTATCGTCCAGGATATTGATAAACCAAACGAACCTGTTGTGGTTCGGGCGTTTGAAGGACAGATATCCTGGTTCCGGCTTTTTGATTGTGGGCGCAAGCTACTTGTGTTATCCGCAGGACGGACGGTAGGCCCGGTTATTATGAATAATATCAGCTATGACCTCCCTAAAGGCGCTAAAATATATGATACGCGCGATTGGACATGCCTATCCGAAACCGAGGATTATATTTCTGCCTATCTTGAGGTATCCGGGCTTGCTAAATACAAGAGCATTGCAGATGAGATACGCAAAAACAGTGGAGGAAATATAAGGGATTTTATTCCTTTAGTGATTCCGCTGTACGAAAACAATGGTGAGGCCATATACCTGAAGCAAACTACAGGTAATCATTATACTTTATGGAATACAAAAGAAACCGGTAAAATAGCCGATCTAATATTAGATATTTGGCGAGATGAATTTATGGTGTCCGGTAGCGGGAAGACGGTATTTTCATTCGGCCTCGGTAAAACCCTTTATCCGCTACGCCTGGAAAATGCGCCTTTGCTTTGACGGCTAAAGAAAATATGCTAGAGAGTCAGTGATATGAGCATTCCCATCATCATCGGCGTTACCGGACACATAGACCTGCGGGAAAAGGACATCCCGCGGCTAAAGGGACTTGTTCGCGCCGAATTATTAAAGCTAAAAACAGAATATCCCCACTCCCCTACGGTCATGTTAAGTTCTCTTGCCACCGGAGCGGATTTGTTGTGCGCTGAGGTCGCAGCTGAACTTGACATCGCGCTCAAATGTCCTTTGCCTATGAGTGTTGATGAATACCGCCTTGACTTCGATGCAGTTACTGTTACGCAATTTGAAACGATGCTCGCATATGCACAGGAAGTGTTTATCGCGCCAAA
>JAAZJV010000260.1 GCA_012800135.1 Clostridiaceae bacterium
CGAAAGCGCTGTGTGCATGGCGTCCGATGGTTGAGGTGATGCACGAAGCAGGGTGTGAGTATTTTGGGGATTCTCGCGTGGACAATATCGCGAAGATCAACGACATCGGTCTTTCTCACATGCTCGTTCGCATCCCGATGATGTCGGAAGTAAAAAATGTGGTGCGGTATGCCGATTTAAGTCTCAATTCTGATCTCAATGTTATCGCTGCTCTCTCCGATGCGGCAATGGCAATAGAAGCAAAACACGGGATCATCCTCATGGTCGAAATGGGAGATCTTCGCGAAGGGTTTATGCTCGACGAGATGATGGAAGTTGTCGGACAGGTTATACAATTTCCCGGCGTCTGGCTTGCAGGCATCGGCGCCAATTTCAATTGCTACGGGGGCATTATTCCGGAGCCTTTACAACTGACGAAGCTTGTGAATCTGGCTCAGTCCATCCGCAACCAATTCTCAGTTCGTCTTCCCATCGTCTCAGGAGGCAACTCCGGTTCATTACATATGTTGATTGACGGCACGATACCGGAAGGTATCAATCATCTTCGCGTTGGTGAAGCGTTCCTGATCGGACGCGAAACTTCTTACGGCAAAGGTGTTCCCGGACTTTATGAGGATGTGTTTACGCTCAGGGCGGAAGTCGTCGAATTGAGACGAAAACCGTCGGTGCCCCGCGGTATTATCGGCGCCAATGCATTCAATGTTGTCCCTGAATTTGAAGACTATGGGAACATCTGGCGCGCCATCCTTGCCATCGGTGATCAAGACGTACCTTGTGAGCGCCTTTTTATCCGTGACAGCAACATCCGTTATCTCGGCGATTCGAGTGACCATTTACTGCTCGATGTCACACATGCGGTGCGTGATGTTGAAGTTGGTGATATCCTTGATTTTTCGCTGGATTACCGTTCACTATTGCACGCGGCTACATCACCTTACGTCACGAAGCGATTTGTTTAACGGCCGACGAAACATCAAATAAGGAGACTCTTTAAACAGAAAACATGTCTACTGTGGAAAAAACGAATCCCCGTGAAACAAAAAGAGCATGGGCTGAAATTTCTAAACATGCGCTTTTAAATAATCTACACGTAATTGCGAAACGATCGAATAAAGCCGTCGATCAGATTGTCGCTGTCGTCAAAGCGAATGCGTATGGACACGGAATGAATCTTGTCGCTCCCTTTCTTGAAAAAGCCGGCGTTAAAATTTTTACGGTCGCAACGATCGATGAAGCGGTATCCCTTCGCGAATCTTGTCCTGATGCGTCCATTCTAATCCTTGGAACGACGGATCATTATTTTACTTCGGATCTCAAAAAATATAATCTTATACAGACAGTCGTTTCCGACGACGATATTCAGGGCTTTGCGATCGCGTCAGAAGAAGCGGGCGGTCCTCCGTTAGCCATTCATGTGAAACTTGATACCGGATTAGGGCGATTGGGTTTTCCGACGGATTCTGACCATCAGGCGTGTACAGCTGAAACGATGGTGAGGGCGGCGGCTTTCGATTCGCTCGATGTGCGTGGAGTATACACACATTTTGCATCCTCAGGTGAAGATCCTGTATATACCGGAAAACAGCGCCGCTTGTTTAATGAGACGCTGTCAAGAGCGGAGGCGCTCGGTTTTCCGCGTGTTGCGCGCCACATCTCTAACAGCAGTACGATTTTGCTGCCTCCCGATGACGATGACGATTACGTGCGTCCCGGGCTCGCCCTTTATGGAGGCAAACTTCGCTCCATGTCGGATATTGAGTGCGGTCTTTTTCCGGTAATGACGGTAAAAGCTCGTATTGAACAAATCCGCGACATCGAAAAAGGTACTCAAGTCAGCTACGGTGGCACTTGGGTTGCCCCCAAGCCTACGCGGCTTGCCATCGTCGCTATGGGCTATGCAGACGGACTTCCTCGCGCGCTGTCCAATCAGGGAAGTCTGCTTTATCGCGGTCACGACTGTCCTATTCGCGGAGCGGTCTGCATGGATCACTGCATCGTCGATATCACAGGTCTTCCGGATGTTAAGCCTGGCGATGCCATGATGTTCTTCGGGAAAGATTCTTTCACATACCGTGCCGCAAGTGATGTCGCACGCCTTTGCGGAACGATCGATTATGAACTGTTCTGCGGTATTTCCGAGCGCGTTCCGAGACTTCTTGTACCTTAACAAAATAAGATAGTCGTTTGTGTTTTACGCGGCTTGCTATCTGATAGAATGTTAAAATGAATAAATATAAGATCTTTTAGTATTATCAGCGCCTTTATTGGATGACAAAGAAAGACAGACGATCAAGAGGGGGGCAGATCGTCTGTCAAATGGAGAAGTAAAAATGTATTTTTACTTATTCAGTGAGCAAATTC
>JAAZJV010000261.1 GCA_012800135.1 Clostridiaceae bacterium
AAAACAAAAGTACGCGCGTCACCAAAGGTGTCAAATCACGTAAAAAAAAAGAGACTAAAGGCACGTGTTATTGGATGTGATGCGGGAAAAAATCATGACAAAAAAATACATACGGTTTTGATGTGATGCGGGAAAAAATCATGACGAAAAAATACAAAAGATATCGTTTCGTGCAGTCAAAAGCAGAAATATTCCACGGTACATCACAACAACGTGACGCGACAGTAAATAGGTGAAAAAAGGCTGCCCATATATTGAGGCAGCCTCCATTCAAATAAATAAAAAGGTATTAATAGTTAAATTATTAGAACTCTTTTGCGGCGCTAGCGCGATTATTCGGTTGATTTTGAATCGACGATCGCACGCAATTTTTCCAGAAACTTTTCCCGCGGCATAACGCCGATATCGCCTTGGGCGCGGTGTCTGACGGAAACGTGTCCGTTGTCTTTTTCTTTATCACCGACGATAAGCATGAAGGGAATTTTCTCCAGCTGTGCTTCGCGGATTTTTTTCCCGACTTTCTCGCTTCTGTCATCAACGGTAACACGATAGCCAACTTCCTTCAGCGCGTCGGCGATATCCTCGGCATAATCGTGGACGCGATCTGTGATCGGAAGGACGCGGACCTGCTCAGGTGCCATCCATGTCGGCAGCGCGCCGCCGTATTTTTCAATGAGCAGCGCGAGTGTGCGCTCGTAGCAGCCGATGGAAGTGCGGTGAATGATATAAGGCGTTTGCATTTCGCCGTTGCTGTCCGTGTATTGCATACCGAATTGTTCGGCAAGGAGCATGTCGATTTGAATCGTAATCAGGGTATCTTCTTTTCCAAATACATTTCTGAATTGAATATCGAGTTTGGGTCCATAGAAAGCTGCTTCATCGATGCCCACTTTGTACTCGAGACCAAGATTATCGAGGATTATTTGCATGGCGGATTCCGCCTTATCCCACTGTTCCGCCGTTCCCTGATATTTTTTCCCCTTATTTTCCGGATCCCATCTCGAGAACTGGTAATAGCAATCCTCCTTGAGACCGAGCGTTTCGAGCATGAAGTTTGCTAGTTCAAGACAAGCCTTGAATTCCTCTTCCAGTTGATCCGGCCTAATGATCAGGTGCGCTTCTGAAATTGTAAACTGACGCACGCGAATGAGCCCGTGCATTTCTCCGCTCTCCTCGTTGCGGAACAACGTGGACGTTTCATTTAGGCGCATAGGCAAATCTTTATAAGAGCGCTTTCGATTCAGAAAAACTTGATATTGGAAAGGGCACGTCATCGGCCTTAACGCATAACATTCCTTCGTCTCATCGTCCGGATCACCGATGATGAACATGCCGTCTCGGTAGTGATCCCAGTGTCCTGATATTTTGTAAAGTTCGCGTTTCGCCATATAGGGCGTCTTGGTCAGATGGTAGCCGCGTTTTTGTTCTTCATCCTCAACCCAACGCGACAAAACCTGGATGACGCGAGCACCTTTGGGAAGCAGGATCGGCAAACCTTGACCGATGTAGTCCACCGTTGTGAAATACTCCAGCTCGCGCCCCAATTTATTGTGGTCATTCTTTAACGCTTCTTCGCGCTTTACAAGCCACTCATCGAGTTCGCTTTTCTTCGGGAACGCAATACCGTAAATGCGCTGAAGCATTTTATTCTTCGAATCGCCATGCCAGTAGGCGCCGGATGACGACAGAAGCTTGATGCCGTTGTGCTTAATCCGACCCGTAGAATCAAGGTGGGGACCCGCGCAAAGATCGACAAACTCACCTTGCCGATAAAACGAGATGTGCTCGCCCTCAGGCAGATCGTTAATGAGCTCCACCTTATACGGTTCGCTTTGCTCCTCCATCAGCCGAAGCGCTTCGTCTCGCTGAAGTTCAAATCTTTCCACCGGAAGCTTTTCCTTGCAAATCTTACTCATTTCAACTTCTAGGGCATCAAGATCTTCCCGCGTGAAAGGCTTTTCGACGTCGAAATCGTAATAGAACCCTGCTTCGATAGACGGGCCTATCCCTAGTTTTGCCTCCGGAAAAAGTCGTTTTACAGCCTGTGCGAGCACATGGGAACAGCTATGCCAATATGTTTTCTTGTACACATCATTCTCAAAAGAATGGTTGCTTTTTTCTTTCATAGAACAAATCCCTTTCTTTTTGGGGATAAAAAAACTTCACCCCCCGAATTCAGGGGTGAAGTCAAAACTCCACGGTTCCACCCTGCTTGCGGAATGATACATCCCGCCACTCGCGCGCTCTGTCACGGGAGCACCCGTCCTGCTTATTTCGCAGGCAGCTCCGGAGTGGTTATGCCGGTGCGCTCGCAGGCACTTCCAGCCAAGGTGCCATTCTCTGTTTCGCCGCTTCCCGGTTTCGTCTCCATCAAGGCCATTTGGAATTATTATAATCACGTCGCTTGCCAAAAGCAACTTGAAAACTACCCGGTAACGTATGTCTCTGAACTTGCAATACCTACCAAACTTCGGACTAAGAGCAGTTCAGGGTAACCCGCAATACTTGGCATCTCGCAATTTCTAAACTTGAAGTTGAGTCAAATTATTAGCTTTTCACAGCGTTTTCGTAAATGTGATATCCGCTACTTTTTACCTTGTTGGTGCTCCATCATAAGGTCAATGTTTTTTCCGCGAAGTTGCTGCCACGTTGCTTTTGAATTGCGAATAAATTCATCAAGGCGGGACATTTCGATATGGCGGCGCACTTTAAGGGTTGTCGTTTTCACCATGTCTTGGAAACTGTAAAAATAAGAACGAATTACTTTAAATGAAGGTAAATTACGGTTGACTTTCGCGATCAACGCCTCTACGGCATTTGAGTAATCATCCTCAGTGGGCTCTCGTTGCAGAAGATCTTGGAGCACCTGACGATCGAGCACCAATTTTGCCGTCACGACAATATCGCCCGACGCAGATTTGTGTCCAAACACTAGCGCATCGCGTATCAATGCGTCCTGATTCAACAGAGCTTCAATCTCTTCCGGAAATACTTTCTTTCCATTTGCGAGAACAATCATGGATTTGCTGCGACCGGTGATCTTCAAGCTACCATGGCGCGTCCATCGTCCAATATCGGCTGTATGGAGCCAGCCGTCTTCATCGATCGCTTCGGCCGTCGCCTCAGGATCGTCAAGATAGCCTTTCATCACGATATCGGAACGCACCAAGATTTCGCCTGTGCCTGACCCGTCATCATCAATGGCCACCTCTACACCTGCAAGGGGCTCCCCCGTCGTACCGTACCGATTGACTTTGGTGTTGCCTCCGCCGACAACAGGGGACGCCTCGGTCAAGCCGTAACCGGCAAGGATTTCGATGCCGATCGCACGGAAAAAGTAAAGCGTATCTCGCGACACCGGCGCGGCACCGCAAATAACGTATTTAAATTGTCCGCCGAGCTGATCAAGGACATCTCGAAAGATCACTCGACGCTTATCAATACCGAGTTTATATAGCAATGTAGATAGTGCCAACCCGATTTTTAACTTCCGCAATCTCCCTTGTTTCTCAGCTTCTCTCAGAATCGTACGCTTCATGGCATCTAAAATCGCCGGCACCGCGACAGTCAGCTGAACCTTATATTCTTTAAGATTGCGACCGATATAGCGCAGACCGTCATTATGGTGAATGGTACCGCCCAAGGTCATTACTGTAAGAAAACCGCACGTGTTCTCAAAAGCATGATGCAACGGCAGGATCGATAACGTTTGTAGCGGATCCATAAAAGAAACGGAGCCCAAAAGTGCGCGAAGATCCGCCGCAATGCATTTATTAGTGAGGATGACCGCCTTAGATGTAGCGCTTGTCCCCGATGTGAAAAGAATAGCTGCGTCATTTTCTACAGAGGCAAGAGGCAAAAGTCCGTAATCTTCCTCTCCGTTTTTACAGTAAGAAGACACTAATGCATCATTCGGCGCTGATTCCGGAAGTTCGACGTCCGTCAAATTACCCTTATCGGATGCCGGCTCGACAAAAGACGACACATCCTGAGAGGATTTTGAAATAGGGAAGTTGATCGGCGAAAAAGCGCTCTGTTCACAGGAAAGCACATCATCGAGAAGAGAGAGTTTGGGATCGTTCGCTATCTCATCACGCAACGTTTGGCGTTGTTCGTCATTCATTAGACCGCGATCCATAACAGCGCGCCATTGGAGCTCAGGCGCATCCTCCATTAAATCGCCGATCTTCTCATGCCAAGCAGCGTCATAAATCAACATGGGAGCCCTGGAACGACGAAGAATCGCTTTTACTTCATGCATACTTAGAAGGCGATCAATGGGAACGATCACGCCGAAGCCGGAAGCGACGGCGAGCCAAACCACCATCCAGAGGTAGCTGTTGTCGCCAACGAGAGCGATCCGACTCCCTTTCGGCAAATGCGACGAAAGCCAAGACTGCACCGCAACGACGTCTCGAG
>JAAZJV010000347.1 GCA_012800135.1 Clostridiaceae bacterium
AACGCCATCGCGGCGGCTTGAACGCCCAACTTTGTCGCCGTCATGACAAGCGGCGCGAAAGGGGCGCTGGCAAGCAAGGTGACCGCTGTAATCACCGCAAGGAAAACAATGTCTCTTATCGTAAAAGCTTTAAATGTCAATTTTGTCATTTCTCCACCTCAGCTTCGCTTCCTCTTTATCTTTGCGCAGGTCTCCTAACTACGTTGTTCTACATCTGAATGATGCGGTCGCAAATTTTCAGGCTGCTTGCGCGGTGACTTATTAAGAGGATCGTTTTATCCCTTTTATTGCGCTTTAGAGCATCTAAAATAATGTTTTCATTTAAAACGTCGAGATTGCTCGTCGGCTCATCTAAAAGTAAGATTTTTGTGTTTTCCAAGAAGCAGCGGGCGAGCCCGAATCGTTGCCTTTCACCGGCTGAAAAATTGTCACCCAGTTCCGTTAACGTCGTATCCAATCCATGCTCCAGCTTCTCGACAAAGTCCAGAATCGAAGCCTGGCGCAAACCTTGCTTCAGTTCCTCATCTGTGGCATTCGCCTTTGCGATCAGCAAATTTTCACGGATGGTGCCCTCGAAAAATTCAGTGCTTTGCGTCATGTAGCTGATGTTTTTCCATAACGACTGCGTGTTGACGCTTTGGATCGGGTGCCCGGCAATTAAAATATCTCCCTTGTCCGCCGGCATGAAATACATCATTAAATTGATGAGCGTCGACTTGCCGCAACCGCTCTCGCCCCGAATTCCCACGATTTCGCCTTCTGAAATATCCAAATTGAAGTTCTCGAGGACAGATTGATCGCCGTAGGAGAATGAAAGGTCGCTGATCCTAATAAGAGGGTCTGCCACCCTATCTTCGAGATTTAAGTCGATGCCGTCTTTTACTTCTTCTGCGATCGGCTCTTCCACTAACAAATTCAGAATTCGTTCACCGCTGGCAAGTGACTGCGACAAGCCATTGCCCAAAGAAGCCACATTGATCATCGGAGGAAAGCTAAAGAAAATTCCGAAAACAAGAGGCAGAAGAATCGTCCAAGAAAGACCTGTCAGGACGCCGACAAGCACAGCGCTCCCGGTCGTCAGAACGACCACTACGTCCTCTAAGGCAAGAAGCAGTGCCAATTGCTCGATGAGACGGCTCTGTTTGCCGACTAGAGTTTTATTAGAGGCTTGCACCGTACGAATGGCCTTATCGCGGTAAGCAAATTGCATAATTTCCGTCATGCCGCGCAATAGATCCAAAAATACGTTATTCAAGTGACCGATTTCCTTGCGAATGGCTCGCCCGTGTTGTTTTGCCCACTTAGAGAAAATGACAGGCAAAATAACACTCATAACGACGTAGGAAACGAGCGTCACGACAGCGATGAGAGGAGAAAATGAAGCGATTAGGATAAGGTAGGTGGTACCGCAGATAAGAGCGATGACAATAGGAGAGATCGTATGCGCGTAAAAGACTTCAACTAATTCAATGTCGGCAGTGATGATCGAAATGAGCGATCCCTTGTTGCTTCCCTGCAGCTTGGCAGGAGCAAGTCGCCTTACGGCGGCAAAGACCTTGTCGCGGAGCATACATAGAATCTTAAAAGCTACCAAGTGGTTCATGTATTGCTCTAAATAGCGCGTCAAACCTCGCACTA
>JAAZJV010000262.1 GCA_012800135.1 Clostridiaceae bacterium
ACTTGGCTATGGTGCCAAAAACCGGCGTATCGACTGCCGGTTTTTCATGGAGCGGGATACGAGATTCGGACTCGCGACTTTCACCTTGGCAAGGTGACACTCTACCACTGAGTTAATCCCGCAATGTGCATTTTTGCCGCTTGACGCCGGTTCGTCAGCGCGTCGCTATAGTAACAAACGCCATGCCGGATTGTCAAACTTTATTTTCGCTGGTAACGTTCACCGTTAATTGCAAAAGTAAGCGTACCACTTTATTAATACTAACCTCTACAAAATAAGTATTGAATAGTAAGTTTTGCAAAGCAGTCCTTAGTTCGCAAGAAAATGCCGACAGATTGCAGGACGCCCCCTAGGATTGATGGCGCCTTTGGCGACGCTTTCTTCTAATCGTGAACATCACATAGATAACGAAGAGCGTAGCGAGCGTAAGCAGGCTTATCGTCAAACCTATCTTAAACCCCGGAGGAAGGAAGGCGGCGTGAATGGTGGCGTGTCCTTGTTTTACCGGGACAGCGTAGAAGGTGTTGTTGATTTTTATAGGGGAGACGGTTACATCATTGGCGGTAAATGTCCAACCGGAAACAGCGGACATCGGTAAGAAAATGTAGCCGTCGCAGGGAGCCGTGATGACGCCGGTGAATGCGTCATTCTTCCATGAGGTAAGGTGAAACGCTTGTTCGCTCCATCGTTTTTTCAGTGTATTGTAAATCGTGCGGTCCATTTGACTGAATTGAAGCATGAAGGATCCTTCGGATTGGTCAAAAGGGGCAGTGATGGTCAAATCGACACTTTCACCGGCGCGAAGTTCTCCAAGATCTGCAAGTTGACGCGTGTTCGGTGTTGACAAATGGTTTTCTCGCGACGGGATGTCGATATGGACGTTTGAGAAGTTGCCTTGCCAGTAGATAAGATAGCGTCCTTCTTCCGGTATGGTGTAACGCCACGTAATTGGAGCGCCTGATTTTTTGATTTTGAAATAGAAGGTGCAATCAGACGTCGGGTTGACGGTGAAGGTCTCTTCATCGATCGATTTACTAAGTGCGGGAGGAGCATGTTTATAGACGACATCTCCGTCCAAAAGGTCTAGCGCAAGCTGATTTTGCGCGTCGAGGGGGTTCTTCCATCTTGGCATCTTCGGATCATGAAGCGTGTCCTTATCTTCGATGAAAAAACCGAAGGGGAGCGGCGTGTCATGTTTGACGAGGATTTCTTGCCCGGCGCTTGTGATCGTTTGTGTCTCAGGCGCCTCGATCTGCCAATGATCCGGCACAATGCCGTACTGAATGCCGAGCCATGTGTTCATGAGAGGGCCGGCATGGGGGGAAGTGATGGCGTTGCCATAGCCGTTGACGACATAACCCAAGTTGCCAAGGCCAAATACGGAGGCCGCCCGAGCGTTGGAATCGAAAATGGAGACACCGCTGTGATTAAGCAGTTTTGCATCGTTGTCATTAAGCTTATTAAAAGTGTAGAGCCTGATATTGTCTGTTTCACTTAAGGAAGCGGCGTGCTCAACGAGTGCTTGTTGAGCGGCAAAGACAGGATTTCCGAGAAAAGCGTGCTCCGGTGTCAGCGGATGTCCCTGATGCATCATGCCGGCAGAAATAAATAAATTAACGGCAAGCTCCGCGACGATGAGCAAAAATAAAAGCAACGATCTTTTGCGTTGGATGCCTTGACGGTGACCGTACTGAGCTAGAAGAGGTGATGGTGCCTTGTTTTTGTCTTCCGTGTCGGAATGCCGGTGCGGTCGCTTTATGCGCAGCAGTGGCGACTGTTGTTTGTCCCGTATTGCTCGACGGATAAACTGTTCCTCAAAGGAAAACGATGGAGACGGTTGTTTCTCATCTTGAATATTGTCGGATTTCGACTTCATTGAACAAAGGTAAAGATATCCTGCGATGAAAAGAAATGTGAGCAAGACGCGGATCCAATCGCTTGCTTTCTGATTGACGATTACGGGAATCGCGCTTACCACGACACACAAGGAGCCGATCAAAAGTAGCGGGATCCGCTTTATCTCATGGAGTGACGGGAGAGCCTGCCACGCCGTGAATAACATAAGGAAGACAAAAAGAAAAGCATAGCGGTATTCCATGCCGGTGGGATGATGGAAGCCGTGCCAGAAATAATCTAAGGGGCGAATCAGAAAACTTGCGAAAAGAAAAGCGATTAATCCGATATATGCCCACCTGATACCTCTTTTAAGAGGCGCTTTCCGGAGGAAAACAGGAATCAGAAGCAAAGGCAACAATCCGCAGTAAATATTAGGTGATCCGTAAAGGACGTGAGGTTTTTGTATGAGGCAAGGTTGCAAGAAGGTCGCCCAAGCGTTCTCTTTGAAAAATGTTGTCGGCGGCACTTGATATACGCTCGCATAACTGTCGGAAAGCCCGAAAACGACAGGCAGCAGGACAAAGGCGGCCAGACAGAATGATGCGATGGAAAGAACAAATACTTTTCCGGCCGTTTTCAGTTTCTCGCACATGGATCCTTCATCAAATTGTGCGATCGCGATCCCGAGAAATAGTGCGGTGAACACGCCGATAAAATAGGCGGTGTAATAATTTGTGACGAGGGCTAACATCAGCGCGGCAAGGTAGGGAAGCGGCTTTTTTTCACGTATGAAATGAATCAGGCCGCCGATCACAAAGGGCAAAAAAATCAGACCGTCCATCCACATCAAGTTCCAACTGTAAGCAATGACAAAATTGGACAGCGCGTAGCTTG
>JAAZJV010000038.1 GCA_012800135.1 Clostridiaceae bacterium
AGTTAGCCGGAGAGGACGCGCTCCTTCGAGAAAAACTTGAATCTTCAAAGGCGACGTCACAGCGGCTTCTCGAAGAAAAAAATCGTCTGATGGTTCGCCTTGTAGCGGTAGATCAGGAAATGGCGGATCGCAAAAAACAAAAGAAATCTCTTGATGAGCGCAAGGTATCGCTAGAGGAGGCGTATCGTGAAGCTTGTCAGGAGCTCGACACCGTCGAAGCGGATTACGTCGCTTTAGGACAACATCTGCAAGAATCAATACAAACTCGCGATACGTTGAGTGAACGTATTGCCGCCTCTCAGGCGCTTTTTCAGGAGAAGCGAGGCGAGAAACAAGCGCTTTCGGAACGCCTTCAACAATTAGAACATGAACAAAAAGAACTTGACGCCGATTGCGTAGAAAGACGTGCCGGGCTTGGTCAACGCGATGAAGCGATAAAAAAGCTTAGGGCCAGAATTGAGCGCGACGAGCAACGCGCGGATAAGGCTCGCGCACTTACTGAATCGCTGCAAGACAAAGCTTCCGTCATTGATCAGAATATCGCGTCCATTAAGCAAGCCATCGATAAACTGACATATGAAGCAGATACACTCGAGCGTTTGGAGGAGGCTTTTGAAGGTTACAACCGTCCCGTCAAACTCGTAATGGACGAAGTGAATCGAAGAGACAGAAGACATGAGATATTAGGTCCCTTAGCCTCTTTGCTCGCTGTACCGGAAGAACTGGTGCTTGCGATAGAGACGGCGCTTGGCAGTGCTGCGAATGATCTTGTGTGTGACACGCGCACAACAGCTGAACGTTGGATTGACTGGCTCCGCGAGACGCGCGGCGGTCGCGCGACCTTTCTTCCGCTCGATGCGCTGAATCCTTATGCATTGAATCATGAGATTCTTCTTTTGGCGGAGGGAGCTCCGGGTTATCTTGGTGTAGCTGCCGATCTGGTGTCCTGTGATGATTCTGTTGTGCCTGCGCTGCGTATGGCGTTAGGGCGTACTTTGGTCGTGAAAACGCTTCGAGAAGCGACTTCTTTGTCGGATCGAATTCGTCGCGGATGCCGTATTGTGTCTCTTCAGGGAGATGTTGTGCACCCTTCCGGTTCTATGACAGGCGGTTATATGCCGACTAAGCCGAGAGGACTTTTGGGAAGACCGGAGCGCATCGCGGCAAAACGTGCAGACATCGCGGATTTAGAAGATCGGAATAAGATCGAAAATGAGGCGCTTGACCGCGCGCGTCATAAACTTAGTGAAGCGGCGCGCGATGAGGAAAGCCTGTTGCGACAACTTGCAGATGATCGACGTCTCCTCATTCAACAATCTTCCGAGAAAGAGGGTCTCGAGGAGACGTTGCGTCGGCTTGAGGCGCTGCTTGATGCACGTCGCAAAGAGACTTCGCTGACCCGCGAACGTATACAAAAGATCGAAGATACGGAAACAGCGCTTATCGTGACGATTGCCGACGATCAGGAAGAGCGTGAGCAACTCGTTCATGACATCGATATACATCGTGAAAAAAGCCGTGAAAAAGCCGATTTTCGCGACGAGAAACGTGACGCTCAGATCCGTCTTTCGGCATCGCTTGACACTCTTGCGGAACAGATCTCATATTTTGAGACGATGGAACAGGAAAGCGATCATGAGAAAATGGAAGCGACGGTGCGATTAACATCCATTGATCGAGAATTTTCGTCGCAGAACGAGGCGCTTGACCGCATGCGGCGGAATCTTGAGGAAAACGCGATCAAGCGCGAGCAGATGGCAATCGATCACTCCAAAAAGGAAACGGAGTATAAGGCGCTGTTCGAAGAACGCGAGACGGTGTCGACGCGCCAACAGAATCTCCTTGATGTATATGAGACAGCCAATGAACGCGTGACGACACTGTTTGCCGCATATGAAAAACATCGCTCAGACATGATGCGTTTAAGAGAACAAAACGATGATTTGCTGAATCGACTTTGGGAGACGCATGGATTGACAAAAGAAGAATCAAAAGGGCATGTAGTTGAAGTTGATTCTATTCGCCAAGCTACCATAGAACGTAATACGCTTAAGAAAGAAATCGATGCGCTAGGTCCCATCAATCAGAACGCGGTCGCCGATTACGAAGCGCTGATCGCTCGTCTCACGCATATGGAAGAACAGCGAGATGACATTGAAAATGCGGCTGAGAAGTTGCGTAGCATCGTCGAAGAACTTGATCAGTCGATGCGCGAACAGTTTACGAAAACATTTCACGATATCAATGAGAATTTTAGTCAAGTGTTCTCCGATCTCTTTTCCGGTGGACAGGCTGAGCTCATACTGGAAGGCGATGATGATATCTTGGAGGCCGAGATCGGCATTCGCGCACAACCTCCTGGCAAAAAACTACAGCGGTTATCTCTTCTTTCTGGCGGTGAGCGCTGCCTGACCGCCATCGCTTTGATTTTCGCGATTCTGAAACTAAAGCCGACACCATTCTGCCTTTTCGATGAAGTTGAATCGGCGCTTGATGATGCCAATGTGGATCGATTTGCTGTTTATGTTCGTCGCTATGCATGGAAAATGCAGTTTATCTTGATTACACATCGCAAAGGCACCATGGCAGCCGCCGATCGGCTCTACGGTGTTACTATGCAAGAACGCGGCATTTCTCGCGTGCTTTCGATGCAGCTTTCTTCAGCACTATCCTACGGCGACTGATAAAAGACATATTAGAAAGGCGCACTATGAGTTTTTTCCAGAAGTTTAAAGAAGGACTTTCCAAAACACGTGATTTCATTACAGCTCAGATCAATCGCATGGCGGCCGGGTTTGGCGTCTTCGACGATGATATGCTCGACGAACTTGAAATGACGCTCGTACAGGCTGATTGCGGTGTCACAGCGTCCATGGAAGCTATTGACGCTTTACGCGAATACATCCGATCGACTGGCGATACTTCGCGTGAAGGCGTGCTTCAGATTCTTGAAGAAACGCTTCGCGGCATGATGGTCGAGAAGCATCTCGATCCGAAGTCTGGGGAATTGACCATTTTCCTCATGGTTGGCGTCAACGGAACAGGGAAGACGACGACATCTGCAAAAATGGCGCAACGCGCGAAAAATAACGGACTTCGTGTTGTTATGGCTGCCGCAGACACCTTTCGTGCCGCTGCTGTTGAGCAGCTGAAAAAATGGGGTGAACGTACCCAAACGGCTGTGATCGCGCATCAGACGGGGTCAGATCCTGCGGCTGTTGTATTTGACGCGATCAAGTCCGCACAGGCACGAAACGCCGATATTTTGATTATCGATACGGCCGGTCGCCTTCACACAAAAAAGAATCTCATGGATGAATTAGCGAAAATTCGTCGTGTTATTGGGCGGGAAGCGCCGGATGCTGTCCTTGAGACGCTTTTGGTCATCGACGCGACGACAGGTCAAAATGCGATTACGCAAGCGCGTGCTTTCCACGAATCGACACCCCTCACAGGACTCGTGATCACGAAACTCGACGGCAGCGCCAAAGGCGGTGTTGCCATCGCGGTTGCGCGAGAAACCGGACTTCCGATTTGTCTTGCAGGATTCGGAGAACAAGTCGATGACCTGCAAGATTTTGATGCCGACCTCTTTGTCAAAGCACTACTCCCTGAATATTAGCTGTCAACTTATTTGCTTGACAGGTATCTTTGCCGTCGTTATACTTGGCAGGATGAACAAAGTACAAGCACAAATTCAAGACGATCGCACACGATGGTGTCTTTTACTTGATTACTATGGCGGTCTTTTGAGCCGCCAGCAGCACGAAGCCCTAAAGCATTATGTCGAGGATGATTTGTCTCTCTCAGAGATCGGCGATTTGTTAAAAATCTCGCGTCAGGGTGTGCATGATCTCATTCGACGCGCGACGCGTCGGCTGTCATCTTATGAAAATCGCTTGGGCCTAGTGATGCGCGATCAAGAAATGTATGACACGCTTTGCCATGCATCAAAGGCGTTAAAAGAGGGTGAGTGTGATGTCGTAGAAAGAGATCTCCAAGTGCTCGGCAATATCATCGGTCTTGGCCCTCTTAAATGAATGTCAATCACATTTTTTTAAGATTGAAAGGTACGGTTCGACCATTACGAAAAGATAAAGAGGTTTTATGGCGATTTTTGAGAATTTAAGCTCGAGACTTACCAAAATTGTTGATGGTATGCGCGGCAAAAGCAGAGTGACGGATAAAGACATCACGGATATGATGCGCGAGATCCGACTCGCCCTGCTCGAAGCGGACGTTAATTACGAAGTGGTTCGCGATCTTTCGAAAGATATTCGTGAGAAAGCGCGCGGTGCAGATGTGATGCAAAGTCTGACGCCGGGTCAGCAAATTGTCAAAATAGTCCATGAAACGATCATACAAATCCTTGGTGAACAGGAAAAATTGATCGTATCGCCGACAGGTTTCACCGTAATCATGCTGTACGGCCTTCAGGGTACCGGTAAAACGACGACGGCTGCCAAGCTGGCGAATTTCTTAAAAAAAGAGGGCAAAACCCCTATGTTGGTCTCTGTTGACGTGCATCGTCCAGCGGCGCAGGAACAACTTAAGATTCTTGCAGATCAGGTAGGTGTTGAGTGTTACATTGATCCCGACGAAAAAAGTGCCGCGAAAATCGCGAAAGATGGCCGTGCGCGTGCGCGATACATGATGTGTGACACACTCATCGTGGACACAGCCGGCCGCATGACCGTTGACGAAGATCTAATGGCGGAACTGAAAACAGTCAACGATGTCATCAAACCTGATGAAAAATTGCTGATTGTTGATGCTATGATCGGACAGGAGGCCGTCAGCATCGCGCAAGCATTTGAAGAGGAAATCGGTGTTACTGGATTCATCATGACGAAAGTCGACGGCGACGCGCGTGGAGGCGCAGCGCTTTCGATTCGCCGTATGACAGGTAAGCCGATCAAGATGCTCGGCACCGGTGAAAAAATAGAAGATCTCGAAGTGTTCCATCCGGACCGCCTAGCTTCGCGTATCCTCGGCATGGGCGACGTCCTCACGTTGATTGAGAAAGCTTCGCAGGCCATCGATGAGGAGCAGGCTCGTAAAACGATGGAGAGTCTGCGCGCGAATCGTTTCACTATGCAGGATATGTTGGACCAGCTCGAACAAGTGCGCAATATGGGATCGATGAAAGATATGCTCGCCATGATGCCCGGCGTCGGAAAACAATTAGGAAATCTCGACGTCGACGAGACGGCGCTTGACAGGACACGTGCCATCATTCAATCGATGACGGTACGTGAACGCAATAATCCTAAGGTGCTCAATGCTTCAAGACGACGTCGTGTCGCCAGTGGTAGCGGCGTATCGGTACAGGAGGTCAATCGTGTCGTTCGTCAATACGACGATATGGTGAAAATGATGAAGCAGTTTGGTATGCTTGGCGGAGGCAAAAAACGAAGGCGCCGTCCGAAGCGTGGTATGCCCTTTGGCGGATTCGGCTTTTAACACAGAACTTACAGCCGGCTACAACCGGTTGAAAGCATAAATACTATAAAATATCCTTAATTGGAGGAAAAAAGATGGCAGTAAAAATTCGACTCAAACGCATTGGCAAGAAGAAACAGCCTTACTATCGCGTCGTTGTCGCGGATGCGCGTTTTCCGCGCGATGGACGCACAATCGAAGAGATTGGAACTTATAACCCGCATACCGATCCTTCAACCCTGACGGTAGATGAACAGAAAGTCAAAGACTGGATCAGCAAAGGCGCCCAGCCTACTGATACCGTCAAAAAGCTGTTAAAATACAACGGCATTTTGGAGTAATCTATGGAAGCATTATTGCGATCCGTCATTGAACCGCTCATTCTGAATCCTGAAGAGCTTGAAATTCGTATGGATGTTCGCGGCCGTGAGGTCAATCTGACTGTTTCAGCCAATCCGGATGATGTCGGAAGGATTATCGGCCGCGGCGGACGACGTGCACAGTCCATCCGTTCGATCATGAAAGCTAAGGGCGCCATGGAGAATAAGCGCGTCAACGTCGAGATTCTTTCGTAACAAAAAGGAATAAACGATGAGACAGCCGTATCTCATTATTGCGCGTGTTAAACGAGCTCACGGTGTTAGGGGAGAAGTGTACGCAGACATTCTCACCGATGACGAAGAGCGCTTTTACCCCGGGCTTCAGGTTTTCCTATTTTCTCATGAACGCATTGAAAACCAACAGCCATCGGGTGTGTTGACAATTGAACAGGTTCGTTATGGTCCGTCCGGTCTTCTTCTCTTTTTTGAGGAATGTGGCAGCAGGGAAGATGCCGCGCAATACAGCGGACTTTATCTTGCCGTGCGACGCGAAGACGCGCTCCCGTTGCGTGACGAATCTGAGTTCTACGTCGGGGAACTACTTGGTGCATCGGTTTTCGATGATGTCCGCGGATTCTTGGGTGTCATTGCATCGGTCGACACTGTCGGTTCTTCCACTGTCGTTGCTGTGAGAGATCCCGGGAAAAGGGACATATACATTCCCTTTCGAGAAATATATTTTCGTCATATCGATATTGATGCCGATCGTATCGATGTCACCCTTCCCTCGGATCTCTACGGGCTTTACCGCGTAGAGGACAACGAGAAGGAGACGTAGACGAGATGAGCAAGCTCTCTCTTTTATCGTTTTCTAGAGAACACGTTGTGAATGTGTTGAAGCGCTACATCGACGGGCGCGCGTTGCGTGAAGGGAGGATGGTGTGATCACGTTTACACTTTTGTCGCTTTTTCCCGAACAGGTAGTGGATGCACTGCAACACAGCATCACCGGGCGCGCGTTACGTGAAGGTCATATCAGGATTCGACCCGTCCAAATTCGCGATTTTGCGATCAATGACTACGGTCAAGTTGATGACGCTCCTTATGGGGGCGGACGCGGAATGCTCATGATGTGTGAGCC
>JAAZJV010000263.1 GCA_012800135.1 Clostridiaceae bacterium
ATTCTATGAAAGAGGCCGTAATTGAAATTCTTGAGGATATCATTTCGGATGACATAGATCTGAAAACGTGTACGTCTTTGATTGACGATAAGTATCTGGATTCCTATGACATTGTTAGTTTGGTGAGCGATCTCAACGAAGCTTTCGGTGTTGATATCAACGTCATTCATCTCCTTCCCGAGAATTTCAATTCGATCGATGCGATAGTCGCTCTAATTGAGTCGTTACAGTAGTCTTACGGCTGTAAAGCGCGCTACGTTGTTGTGAGGGGCTGATCGTGTCCATCGTTAGTTTGGTGTTTTTAGGCTACTGTCTGCTTGTTGTTTTTCTTTATTTTATCTTGCCGAAGCGCATTCAGCCTTATGTGCTGTTAGTTGCGAGTGTAGTATTCTATGCTCTTTACAGTTATAAGGCCTTTTATTATTTGCTATTCACCTCACTGTCCGTCTTCTTTGCGGCAAAGGCCGTCGATCGCCTGAATAATGAGCAAAAAAACAGTATTGATGCAATCGAAACAGCGCGTCTGAAAAAGAAACAGACATTGATTTATTCTTTGGCTCTGATCGCTAATCTTTGTGTTTTGCTTTTTCTTAAATTCTATAATTTTTCAATTCAAAACATTAATTTGCTCGGCCGTGTTCTAGGGCTCGGTTTTTCGTTTCGTACGCTGAAAATCCTGATGCCGCTCGGCATCTCTTTTTATACTTTCCAGGCCGTTTCTTATCTAATTGATGTTAAACGAGGCAAATATTCGGCGGAAAAACGTTATGACCGTTTGTTGCTGACTTTGATCTACTTTCCACAACTAATACAAGGCCCCATCAATAAATATGATGAAATGGCACCCCAGTTATTTCGTCATAACACCTTTGATATTGACCGTTTGCTTTCAGGTGCACAGCGAATTGCTTGGGGTTTTTTTAAGAAGCTTGTCATCGCCGATCGGGCAGCCGTATTCGTTAATACGGTCTTCCAATTGGGGAATTGCCATGTCGGCTTGACGGTGTTTATTGGGGTTGTTTTTTATTCGCTTCAAGTGTACGCTGATTTTTCCGGCGGAATTGATATCGTGAACGGTTTTTCGGAAATCCTCGGAATCAAGATGATGGAAAACTTCCGCAGACCCTTCTTTGCTGAAACCCTTTCAGATTTTTGGCAACGCTGGCATATTTCTCTCGGAACATGGATGCGAGAATACGTTTTTTACCCGATCGCTATTTCCAAACGGCTGAATCGATTGGGTAAAAAACTGCGAAAAAAAGGGCATAAAAAAGCAGCAAAAGTTATACCGACATCATTAGCCTCTATGGTGGTGTTTTTCTTCGTGGGGATTTGGCACGGTGCCAGTTGGAAATATGTGGCATACGGTTTATACAATGGTATCATTATCAGCGGCGGTGTTCTACTGCAGGACTATTTTGATGTCATCACCCACAAGGTTTTCAAGGCTAATACGGAAGTCTTTTCATGGAAACTGTTTCGTATCCTGCGTACGTTTTTAATTGTTTCATTCGGGCGATATTTGAGCCGGGCGAATTCCTTGAGTGCGGCGATACTTTTGCTGAAGCGAACCTTTACAAATTACAACCCTTGGGTTCTCTTTGATGGAAGTTTGCTAAAGCTGGGGCTGGATCGCAGTGAAATGAAGGTACTTTTTTTTGCGGTATTGCTCTTGCTGGTAGTCAGTTTATACCAGGAGAGCGGTCATTCGGTACGAATGTGGCTGAACCGACAAAACCTGTATTTTAGAGTGATTGTCCAGGTTTTGTTTCTTTTAAGTATCGCTATTTTCGGTTACTATGGTCCGGAATTTAAGAGTGCTAATTTTATCTATCAGGGTTTTTAATTAGGAGGATATTGGCTCATGATCACTAATGTATTAGATTTTCTCGAATCGGCTGTTAAATCGTATCCTGACAAAATCGCGCTAGCCGATGCCAACACAGCTTACACCTATCAAAGCTATCAAGATCGGGCAAAGGAGCTTGCTTCTGTGATCATTGAAGCTATCTCCGGCCGGACTCGTCAACCCATAGCAGTTGCAATCGGACGGGATGCAGACTCGATCATCCGATTTATGGCCGTGGTTTACAGTGGTAACGCCTATGTTCCGTTGGATTTTTCCCAGCCTGAAGAGCGAGTTCTGAAAATTCTGGATACCACTCGACCGATTTTGGTATTGGCAGGCGCGGATGATTTAGCGCAACATCCTCGGGTATCCCAAAAGTATCCGCTGTTAGATTGTCATCGAACTGTGACAGCAACTGTTGACCAAGAACGTTTAGATCTCATCCGTAAGCAGTCGATCGATACGGATCCGCTCTATATTATTTTTACTTCCGGCTCTACGGGGGTGCCAAAGGGCATTGTCGTGTCTCATCGTTCGGTCATTGATTTGATTACCCGATTCAGTGAGGTGTTCGCATTTTCAAATGACTCGATTTTCGGCAATCAGGCACCCTTTGATTTTGATGTTTCAGTGAAAGATATTTACAACGCTCTGTATTGTGGCGGAACTGTCCGGGTTATTCCGCAAATCTTGTTTTCGTTGCCGTTGAAGTTGATTGAATACCTTAATGAACACCGAGTGAACACATTGATCTGGTCAACCTCCGCCTTACGTATTATGGAAAACTTTAAAGCGCTGGATGCCGACAAGCCGCTGTATCTTCGTGATCTGATGTTTTCCGGTGAGGTCATGCCGAATAAAGTGCTGAATTATTGGCGCAACGCTTTACCTGATGTCCGGTACGTTAACCTATACGGTCCCACGGAAATCACTTGTAACTGTTCCTATTACATCGTAGATCGCAGATTCGCCGACCATGAGCCGCTTCCGATCGGTGTGCCTTTTCACAATACACGGATTGTTTTGCTGGACAATGAGGGTCAAATCATTCAGGAGCCCGGTGTTCGTGGCGAACTTTGTGTCTTAGGCTCTTCTTTGGCCTTGGGGTACTATTGCAACGAGGAACAAACGGCTC
>JAAZJV010000003.1 GCA_012800135.1 Clostridiaceae bacterium
AGATTCTCCAGTTCAACTTTCGATTCAGACTCTGTCGTTGATCCGGGTATGCGCCGCAAAACAGCCCTTATCCGAGCCATTAGCTCGCCTAATGAAAAGGGCTTGACAATATAATCGTCAGCTCCGTAGTCCAAGCCCATGATGCGCTCATAGTCTTCTCCCTTGGCAGTCAAGAAAATGACCGGAACAAGGGATTCTTGCCTAATTTGTCTTATAACCTGATACCCGTCCAATTTGGGCATCATGATGTCCAAGAGAACCAGGTCGTAATCATTTTTATAAAAAAGATCGAGAGCCTGCTGGCCATCATGGGCGACATCGACAGCCATGCCTTCCTTTTCAGCAAAAGTGCGTACGACTTCCGTAATCTGTTCGTTGTCTTCTGCGATGAGTAACCTGGTCATATCAGCCTCCACAAACAATTAAACAAGTAAGGAGTAGAATAGCCCTCACATACGATCATTTGCTTTTTTTCCTATCTTTTGCTCCAAATAATAAGGGCATAGAGAATTATCTACGCCCCTATATTAGACTATTTTAGCCGATTAGTTCGTGGAGTTTCCGCGGTTACGACTTCCTGTTCCGTCTCTTTTTGGAGTAGCGGTACAGTCCGGGTTCAGACATTCGGAAGCATCGCAGGATCTATCCGCTTGTCCTGCATCCGGATTTCCGGAGCCGTCAAAGCGGTTATTCTCCTGTTTTCTGATTCGATTGTCAGACCCGTTATTAGGTTTACCAGCCTGTCCTGCATCCGGATTTCCAGAGCTGTCGAAGCGATTGTTCTCCTGTTTTCTGATTTGATTGCCAGACCCGTTATTAGGCTTACCCGCTTGTCCTGCATCCGGATTTCCGGAGCCGTCGAAGCGGTTGTTCTCCTGTTTCCTGATTTGATTGCCTGAACCGTCAAGTGCAGGATCACGGCGCTCCGTGTCTTGCGTGCAGTGAGGACAGTTGCGGAAGCCTCTGTCCAGCTCATTTCTAGATCCGGCGTATCCCGTTCTGACGCAATTGGTGCTTGCAGTCGTCGTTCTCTTCTCATTGGAAAATCTCCTTTTTGCACGCGCTTCGTTTATTACGTTGACAATCGAATCGTCGTCAATCGAATAGTCGTCACTTTGTCCGATCCGATTCATGCGTGCTCTTTCTGTTTGAGCTTTGGTTGCTTTGTCGTTGCCCCGACGTGAAAGCGCATCTGCCTCTGCGGCGAAGATTGTGAAGGCCAAGAACAACGCCAGAACCGATGATAATACTAAAACATTTTTTTTCTTCATTTTATTTACCTCTCTCGTTTGATCGATTTGAAGAGAAAGAAGCTCTCTCTTGCTCTTCAGGTTTGTGTTGTCAACGCTTTGTTTGAGCATTGATGTGAAAAGACCGTTGAAAAACATTTTGACTCTTCTTGATTGGTAGGTTTCTTAAAGCGTCTAATCTCAAGTCTTTTCGTGTAGAGCTTATCCTGTAAACCTAGTATAGAAAGTCGATTTGTTTTTTACGTTCTGGGATTATGTTTTTTATGTGTTTTTTGAGGTCATCTTTCGGCGCTTGGCGATTAATCAGAAATTAAATTATTCTCTTAGACAAAGGTTGTTCGCTTAGACATGATTACTTGTTCGGCATTTGCTTTTTGTACAAATGATTTGCGACACGTTGGACTTCTCTTTTCTAGCTTATTTTGTTTTGTTCCCTTATTCTTATTTAGATGTGAAAGCAGACGGCGACTCAGTCTATGTTGTTATGTGATATTTTTTGGAAAGCGCATTGAATTTTGGCTGAGAAATTTTATTGTAAATTATAAGTGATTGTACGCTATATGTAAGAAGGGTGATCAAAATTATGGTGATCAAAGTATTAGTGGAAAATACAGCGATATCAACTGACTTTGGTACGGAACACGGTCTTAGTCTTTATATAGAAAAAACAAAGAGAGATAAAATTCTGTTTGATGTTGGTGCTAGCACGTTATTTCTCAAAAACGCGAAAAAGCTCAATGTGAATGTGGCAGATGTTGATTTTCTTGTTATTTCTCATGGACATTGCGACCATGGCGGAGGGTTAAAAACATTTTTGGAAGTGAACACGAAAGCCAAGGTATTTATGCATAGGCTCGCTTTTGGGACATATTATTCGAAACGATCGAATGAAAGGTTAACATGCATTGGTCTAGATGGAAGTCTGAAAGAGAACAAGCAAATGGTTTTCACGTCAGACCGCTATCATATTAACGACAACATCCAAGTTTTCTCAAATGTTGTTCAGAAAGCACCGCTTCCGAAATCAAATCGGGGACTGTTCATGGAGTATGAGGGCCGAGTTGTAAGCGATACGTTCAAACATGAACAAAATCTCGTTATCGAAGAAGACGGGAAAATCTTATTAGTGACCGGCTGTGCTCACAATGGCATTGTTAATATTCTTGATCATTTTTATTCGCTCAACGAACGAATGCCGGATTATGTGGTAGGCGGATTTCATCTTGCAAGCCGTTCCGCTGGCAACGAGAACTTTGAAACGATCGACAGCATTGGAACGTACTTACTTGGCACAAAGGCAAAATTCTACACATGCCATTGTACAGGTCTAGAACCGTACAAAAGACTGAAATTCATGATGGGTGATCGCATCGATTACCTGTCAGTAGGAAGTGAAGTAATAATCTAACACATGTGTCATTGCAATGCTTTTTGGTACTTTCGTATCCAAGCCTACGTCGAAGGAGACGCTTGAAGTTTTTATTGAAAAAACGAAGTGATCCGATTTAAAAACACACCTTCATTTTGTGTTAAAAAAATGAAGCCCCTGTAATTAAAAATGACAGGAGATATGCCTTTTGGAGCAAAAACCTCCGGGACATCGATGTTCCGGAGGTTTCATCATGGTCGGAGTGACAAGACTTGAACTTGCGACCTCTTGCACCCCAAGCAAGCACTCTAGCCACCTGAGCTACACCCCGATCACCATGTGATGATAGCCTCAGAAGGCTGAAGTGTCAAGCGATAAAG
>JAAZJV010000264.1 GCA_012800135.1 Clostridiaceae bacterium
ACGATTAGATCATCCTCGACAACCGTCCTTCCTCAAGAATCATCTCGAAATCCGCGCCATTTTATCCACGTCCTACCCTCTCTTGTGGCCATTTTTTTAGTTAATTGAGGTTTTCTATACACCAAATACCTGTTTAATGGAACGACAAGCACTGAAAACAAGGTTTTTTGGTCATTTTTTGAAAAATTACAGTTTTAGTGCCTAGAACGAGTACTCTTCAAACTATTTTCAGGGAGGATTGCTCTTATTAATGGCCATTTTCTTCGTTTTTTCTGACGTAGGGGGTTTCGAAGCTAATAGTGTGGACACTATTTACAGTTATTTAGAAAAATGGTTTTATTTAGATTTTAAATAGTATATAGATAATGGATAAGAGTATAGTGCGTGTGAAATTAATTAGTTATTTTACAATTTTGGAACTGTATGAATTCGCTAGAACATTCGTGTGGTATGTTTTCTGTGAAAAATATTCTCAGTTGTATTATTTATAGCGAAGTATTTTTTGCTGTACTCTAGAGTTTTTTGTGAGATGATTCGGATTAGATTTTTTCAAAAAAATGAACGTCTTGGACGAAGTCCATCATGACGTTCTTTTGGCAGGGGAGACAGGATTTGAACCCGCAACCTACGGTTTTGGAGACCGTTGCTCTACCGTTGAGCCACTCCCCTTCGATTTATGATAGGTGTTTATACCAGTGATACGCCAATTTGTTAGGGCAAGTCAACGGCGTTCATAATAACAGAGTTTTGAAAGCAATGTCAATCTGAATAGAATCATTGTTCAGTGGTGGATATATATGAGATACCTGATCTAGTCTAAGAGTTCCTGAGTTCTGCTATTGTTCATTGGCTTTCTACTAGATGCTTTCAACACTAGTTAATGCTTTAACGCTCTAATATCGTGTATTTGGAGCTCCTTATACTCGTTTAGGGCACTAATTGTTTCGTGATATACTCTTTAGTATCACGATGGCTATGAAAGCCATAAAAGACTGACCGGAGGGTTCCAGATGCATCTTCGAAGGCTTATTCTACTTCACTCGAATGACCTACATGGCGACTTTTTCGCAACGGAAACTCATGACAAAATGGTGGGCGGCATGAGCATGCTTTCCGGTTATGTTCAGAAGGTACGCGAGGAAGAGGAAGATCCTGTCCTCTATGTGATTTCTGGAGACATGTTGCAGGGATCTATTATTGATCAGGAATATAAGGGCATTTCGACCATTCTGATCATGAATATGCTTGCACCGGATGTCGTCACTTTGGGCAATCACGAGACAGATTATGGTTTTGCTCATCTGATGTTTTTAGAGCGTTGTGCCCGCTTTCCTATTGTTAACGCCAACTTGTACCTCAAACCTACTAACACCAATCTATTTCGTTCTCATTACATTACGAATGCTGATGGAATTCGCCTGCTCTTTATCGGTATCATTACTGAGCTGGTCATGGATCGTAAGGAAACTTTGATCGGCACATTTATCAGCATTGAAGATGCTGCGAAGGAAATTGAATACATCTGCAACTGTTATCGTGATGTCGATATCGATCTCACTGTGATTCTGACGCATATCGGCTTTGAAGAAGATAAAAAACTCGCTGCACTTCTGCCTAAGGAAATTGGCGTTGATCTGATCATTGGCGGACACAGCCACACGATGCTGGAAGAACCGGTAGAGGTCAACGATATACTGATAACACAAGTCGGCTCAGGTTCTGATTTTATCGGGCGTTACGATCTCATTATCAATATGGATACCAATTCTGTTCATGACTATACGTGGGAGGCTATCCCTATCGATGACTCGCACTGCCCTATCGATCCAGTGATGGATGAACTTCTAAATGATTACCAAAGTGAGATAGACGGCAAATATAATACGGTGCTCTGTCGCTTTCCTCACCCTCTGGAGCATGCGACACGTTTTCGTGAAACTGAACTCGGAAGCGTCTTGGCCGATATATTCAAATACCAGCTCGGCGTCGACATCGCCTTTATCGCGTCCGGATCCATTAGAAAACAAGAGCTAGGGCCGCTAGTCACACTTACTGACTTGATGGAGACATTTCCATACAACGAGCCAGTGATCAGTTTTTCGGTGACGGGTAAAATGTTGGAAGATATGATTGCACACCTCATGCACACTTTATTTCATGAAGATGGCCACGAATTCTATCAATGGAATGCTGAGTTGCGTGCTGACATTCTCGAGGACGGGAGTGTCGCTAATATTACATATCTCGGGGAGCCTTTAGAGGCGGAAAAATCGTACAGGGTGTCCATGCAACAATACCATTACGGCAACATTGCCAATACGTTCGGGCTTACGCATGACGAGATTGAGAATACTGGGCGTGTCCGTGTTGTAAGCACCTCTACGCAAGACAATGTCGTTGAATATTTTAAAACACACACGATGCTGAAACCTTTTCATTGTGACGGCAGAATCCATTTGAGAAAACCGTTAGTTGAAGAGAAAGAGTGAACGAGCGCGTTATTTGAAGAACCTAAGAACATATATGAAAAACATTATCTCGAACAGTAAACCGGCTCAATTTTTTTCCTCGCTTTCCGACAAACGTATCGCTGTCATCGGTGCCGGCATTAGTAACCGCCCGTTGATTCGCTGGCTCTGGCCATATAATCAGAACATCACTGTATTCGACATGATGCAAGAGGACGACGCGCGCCTTTTTGCCATTCAAAATAACTTAAAAAAATCGGACTGCCATCCCAAGTGGTCGGTAGGTTCTACCTACCTAAATCGCCTTCACGGTTTTGATATTATTTTCCGTACGCCGAGAATGCGACCAGATCTGCCTGAACTCGTCCGAGAACGCGAGCGCGGCGCCTTCATCACATCGGAAATTGAACTTTTCATCCAGTTGTGCCCTGCGCCGATTTATGCTGTCACGGGAAGTGACGGTAAAACGACGGTCACGACATTAATCAGCAGGATGCTCCAATCTGCCGGATACCGCGTTTTTACTGGCGGCAACATCGGCACACCTCTCCTTGATCAAGTTGAGCGCATCGACGCATCCGACCGCGTTGTACTCGAGCTTTCCAGTTTTCAACTTATGGATATGACTCCGCGTATCCAGTGTGCCCTCATCACCAACGTGACACCTAATCACCTCGATTTTCATCGTGATTTTCAAGAATATATCGATGCGAAAAAAAACATCTATATAAATCAGTCGACGAATGATCGCCTAATCCTAAATAAGAAAGATCCTGTATCCTCACCTTTTGCCAGTGATGCTAAAGGAATTGTTCAATTTTTCAACGCTGCACCATGTAAAAATCAGATGTCGACGTGGGAATCAGATCATGCACTCTGGCTTGGCGTACCGAATAAACCTCCTATACTCCTTTGTCACAATAAGGATCTTCAAGTGCTTGGCGCCTTCAATCGCCTAAATATCCAATCGGCTGCACTTGCCGTCGCTGGCGACGCGTCCATAGAGGCGATCCGGATGGCTGCTGTCAGTTTTACTGGTGTCCACCATCGACTTGAATTGGTTCGCGAATTGGATGGCGTGCGCTGGTTTAACAGTTCCATTGACAGCTCCCCTACTCGTACAATTCATACGCTGGAAGCGATGCGCGAACAAGGTGTTCCTTTAGTGCTTATCACAGGCGGTCAAGATAAACAAAGTGATTACACAGGTCTTGGCTCTGCCATTCGACGATCAGCTCACACGGTTATTCTCTCAGGTCAAAACAGCGAACTCATTCTCAGCGACATTGAGAGAGCTAGTGAAGAAAAAAACCCCTTGATTCAGAATCTTAATATTTTCCGCGCAGATACATATGAAGAAGCTGTTGCGATCGCTCGTAAAGCTGCAAAACCGGGCGACGCTGTATTGCTTTCCCCTTCGGGTACGAGTTTTGATCGCTTTCAAAATTTCGAAGAACGCGGCGACTTTTTTCGACAAGTTGTTCAAGCACTTTAATGTCTTTTCATAAAAAATAATCAATACCCTAAAAAAGATATTCGGTCCCTTCACTTGTGCCAATATGATCTAATATGTGATTTTTCATCTATTATAATTTCATTTTTGTCGTTTTTCGACAATTTGACTGTCAAAAGTAGCTAGCAGCAGTCACCGGATGTCGTTTGAAGTGTTGCCGAACGATAAGCTTCATATATGTCTTCAACAGTATGCTCAATATTGTTTTCTTTATGAAAGACTCGAAGGGAGACAAAGATGCGACGGCAGAACATATATTCAAAACAAAAGCGACGCTCAGGTACACGGCGTGCGAAACCTATTCTTGCGTTTGCGGTGATCGTAATTGTGTCTGCATGTGTGATTACTTATACCGCTGTACGGCCTCGCGGCGCCTCATTCATTTTAGAAACAGATTCACGAGAAACAACGGCAATCTTAACTGATGTCCAATCTTACAATGAAACTGAAACCATTACAAAACGATACGTACCTGTACACCTTGACGGTGCTGTGGCGCGTCCGGGAGTTTACTACGTAGAAGATGATTCTATTCTGGATGAGGTTATTCAAGAGGCAGGTGGTCTCTTACCTGAAGCAGACGTGACGTACATCAATCTCGCCATGAAAATTGACGCCAACATCAAAATTTACGTGCCG
>JAAZJV010000039.1 GCA_012800135.1 Clostridiaceae bacterium
AAATATAAGCCGTATCACGGCCCATTCCCGATGTTGCACCCGTAATGATAGCGACTTTCCCAGCTAAACGTCCCATGTTTTTATTCTCCTTTGAATATTATATACATATTTGAAAGGCAGTCCGGTGCCTGCCACATGCATCGTAAGATGAATACAAATGCATGTCAATAGTATAAATTGCATAAAAACCTGTGTTCAAAAAAAATGGAATGGCAGATATCGAATATTTTGCGATAATTAGCAATCAAAATGAATAAAACACGCAAGACGAATGGTCATTTTTTCGTTACAATTATAATTAATATTAAACGCAGCTGTCATGTTCTTTTTTTGTGGTGACTTACCTGTGCAGCAGGAAAACACCATTCATGTCGCGCGAGATTATGTTGCATCGTGTACACATCGCATTGCGGCTGATCGATCCGTTATAAGATTGACGGGAGGTTTCATGGGGCTTTTTGCTGATAAAATTAAGGAAGTTCTTTCTTCGGTGCTTCCGATCACATTATTCGTTATCGTACTTCACTTCATCGCAACACCGCTTTCAGGCGTCATGATCGGTCAATTTTTAATAGGAGCCTTTCTCGTCGTCGTTGGCCTCGCTATTTTTCTTGTTGGTGTTGACCTCGGTGCAACACCTATTGGCGAACATGCGGGCGAGCGACTTGTGCACACAGGCAAAATGTCGTGGTTGATGGCCGGCGGTTTAGGACTCGGTTTTCTTATTTCCATTGCTGAGCCTGATCTTCAGATCTTGGCATCGGAAGTCGCGGAACTCACAGGGGGAGCGATTGGTAAGTTTGCGATGGTTATCGTCGTTTCAGTCGGTGTCGGTCTTCTTGTAATGACCGGATTCTGGCGAATTGTTCGAAGTATAAAACTTCGAACAGTCCTTTGGGTGACGTACTTTATCATATTAATTCTGGCGGTTTTCAACGATCCTGTTTTCCACAATTTTGCCTTCGACGCTTCCGGAGCAACAACAGGCGCTATCACGACACCTTTTATTCTGGCGCTTGCTGCCGGTGTTTCGAAAATTAAGGTCGGCCAAAGTGAAGATGCCCGCGATCAGTTCGGTCTCGTCGGCCTCGCTTCAGCCGGCGCGATTCTTGCAGTTCTTTCTCAAGGCACTCTGGTCAGCGTGCCGACGGGCGCGTCACTTACAGCCGAAGAAGTTTCAACCGTAACAGAGTCGCTCTTTGCTCCTTATCTCGCCTACACACTGCCCACAATGCGCGATGCGTTATTTTGTGTCGCACCCTTGGCAATCGTGTTTGTCATCATGCAGCTCAAAGTGCTCAAACTTCGCCGTCATGACTCGGCTCCCATTTTCTTCGGACTGTTTTGTTGTTGGCTAGGCCTTGCCGTCTTTACCGTCGGCGTCATGGGCGGCTTCATGGAGACTGGGCGCATCATCGGTTCAATGCTGATCGATAAGGGGCAACCTTGGATGACGATTCTTGCAGGTCTTTTCCTCGGTATGTTGACCGTCATCGCTGAACCGGCCGTTCTTGTTCTTACTGAATCGATCGAAAAAGTGACCGATGGCATCATTCCCCGCAAAGTCGTCCTTGCGTTTCTTGCAGTTGGTGTCGGCATCTCCGTCGCACTTGCCGTTGTTCGCATCTACGTTGAGGATCTGCTGCTCTGGCACATCCTCCTTCCCGCGTATATTCTGATCATGATCATGAGTTTTTTTACGCCTGAACTTTATCTCGGCATCGCTTTTGATGCCGGAGGGGTCGCTTCCGGTCCCATGACGGCGACGTTCGTCCTCGCTTTTACACAGGGTGCTGCAAAAGGTGTCCCTTATGCAGATATGTTGCTCGACGGTTTCGGTGTTATCGCGCTCGTCGCGATGGCCCCTCTCATCACGTTACAGATTCTGGGCATTATTTCGGTAATTCAGAAAAAGAGACAAACATCCGTTCAGAACGTCCTGTCGGAACCTGCGCATGCAGCAGTCACCTCGGGCGATCCCCTCTCCTCAACCCCGACTAATGACCACACCATCGCTGAAGCGCTTGATGAGCCCGCCCCTGCTAGCCCGACCGGCGACTGTGTACCGGCCAAATCGTTTGCTGATTCTGCCCCGGCCAACCCGGCAAGTGACCATGTCCTTGTCGAGTCGCCTAATGATCCTATCCCCGCCGCCAACCCGGCCGATAATCACATTATCGCCAATCCGACTACAGAAGCATAGTGCCAACTCGGGAAGCGACGCCTCCCCTCGAA
>JAAZJV010000348.1 GCA_012800135.1 Clostridiaceae bacterium
TGGTACCTTTGTCAGCAAGGGTAAATCGAATACAAACTTTTCGACTCAAATGACAACTCTCTTGAGGGGACAAAATTTTGATTATTTTATAAGAATTATCACCGCCTATTTCTTCATCGGACAAAAAATCGATTAAATTAGATATATTTTTCAATGTACGATTACTTTTCTGTTACTTTCGTGTCTGTTATTCAATAATAATAGAAAAACCGTGCTTATCGTGTGTTTTAGTAATTGAAAACCTAATAAAATCGATAATTTGACCACGCTTGATATTTTTACGACCAAATATTCTAAAAAACTTGAAAAAATGTCCACAGTAAATATCGTTTGGTTCTTGTGGCCAAAACCTCTACTAATTATTGATTTATTATTCAAGTAGGATATTTAGGGGGGTTAAGAGGATGCACAAACTAATATCACTCATTAGAGTACTTGCTTTATGCTTTTATGAAAGAATATTTAATAAATTATCAAATCATGTCGAAGTTCTTCAGCATTATGCCAGTGAAAATCGTTCTCTTGGCAATTAACTTAACATTCTGTAAAATGATCGGCTAAACGATCCACAAAATACTGTGAAATTTCGTTATGTTGGTAACCGGTGCGGCAAATCCACCCTACCTCCATACTCAGATCTGCATCTGACAGCTGAATTTTTTTGAACTGACTTTTTAGAGCGCTGACATTGTCTTTTGCGCAGAATCCCACCTTGATGGCTTCAGTATGATTGAGCAAATAATGCAGCGTAGAACGACTGTTAACCACAATGTTGTGAGGAATATCAAGTTTGCTGAAAACGGAATTTCCCCACATGCCAAAGTTATGCTGGAAGGAGTCATAGTTGACTACGGGATATTGAGAGAGTACTTCTACTCCAAGGGAATCCTCATCCGCAGCGGCAAGCGGATGATTGGGACCGCAGGAGATAATAAACTGGCAATCCACAAGCCTAGTGTACTCTACATCGTTGCTTTTTATATATTTTAGGAGTGCATTCCTAGTCATGCGGGAGAAATACAGTACGCCGATGTCACTGTGCTGTTGCACCACATCCTCGTAGACTTCAAAGGGATTTACCTCTCGGTAATTAAAATAGCATTCATCTTTCCAAAATCTCTCAACAGTCTCACAGTAGATCGTGGATACATATGAGAAATAGCTGTTGGAGATACAAAAAGAAACAGGTCTTCCTCTCTTTCCCACATGGAACATCTCAGGAAGACTGGAATATTGTTGATACAACGGTTTGACCACAGAGAAAAAATAGCGCCCATCTTTTGTCAACAACATACCCCTTTGTGTTCGTTCAAATAGGGAAACTCCGAGCTCGTTTTCAAGATTTTTCAGTGAAGTTGTCAAATTGGGCTGAGAGAGATAGAGTGTTTTTGCGGCCTTATTTATGGAGCCTGTTTCCACAATGGCAATAAACTGTCTGATCTGCTCAATTGTCACAAATATCCCTTTCTTGTACTGCATACAGTAGTGCAAACTGTCATTTGATCTCACTGTATCATGGAAAAAGTAATTTGCATACCCTTTTCTCACATAAGTCAAAGGGGCCAATCATCGAAAGGCCCCTCTGTTTGTTTTCACTTATTTGTCCGTAATTTCGAAACGCCTCTTCTTACGGGGTACATGGTTACCTATATCATGGAAAATTATGTTGTCTCTTTTTAGACAGATTAGAAGGGGGCACTCATCTTTGAGTGCCCTCTCGGTGAACAATTGTTTATTCGTCAGTGATTTTGAAGCTCTTTTCCATATGTACATGTCCGCCTTTGTCTCTCACAAATGCTAGAATCAGCGTTATTGCGAGTGCTCCAGTGGAAGTCAGAACCATTTCCAGTGTTAGATCTGTTGTGGATAGCACGCAAATCGCGATGCTGAAGATCAAACTTATGGTCATCAATACATTGAACAGCGCCTTATTTCCAATCAACTTGTTGGTAGCACACAGCTCTGGATATTTTTTCGGAAGCATATAAACAGCGATCTTCGGAATCAGTCCTGAGAGCCAGTTCAGCAGTATTATATTGTTGACTACTATACCGATGTCAAAGTTTAGCAAAATCGGCAACAACGCTACAATATAGCTAAAAGTCAATAAAATCCAAGGGTGGCCATACCTGTTGATCTTGGAGATAGATTTCGGAAACCAGCCGTCGCGAACGCCTTGCATATAAACATAAGAGAAAGACCCAAATACGGCGTTTAGAGTGGTTGCTAAGGCAAAGACAGCACCACCCACTACGAAGAGCAGGAACAGTGGATAGGGAAGCAATTGGCTAGCAGCGGTGGATAGGGGCTGATTTGCAACAGTCTCTATAGGAAGCACGCCCGTATCGGCAATTGCTGCCAGACAGTAGAGAATGGTAATGCTGATGGCTGACAGAATCATCGCAAAAGGCATATCTTTTTTTGGTTTTTCCGCTACGGCGCTGAAGTTAATTACCATGTAGTAATTGGTGGTGGAAAAGCAAAGCATAACCACCGCGCCGATAAAACCTTTCGATCCGTTCAAGAAATAGTCAGCGGCGGCGAAGTCGAAAGGAGCTCCATTGTTTCTCACAGTACCCACAATGCCGAACATAAAAAGGCTGAGAATCAGGGTGGTGGTCAGGATAGTCTGTAGCCTTACCATGTTCTTGGGAGGGAGGAGATTGATCAAGAAAAAAATAGTCAAGACGATAATAGAAACAACTTGGTGGTTCCAGCCAAACAGTGCACGAGCATAAGATCCCACGCCTAAGGCAAACAGCGAAATGGTGAAGGAATTGGGTATGTATGCGTACATTATCATCCCACCCCATCTTTGACCTAGGAGCCCGGCGGTCATAGAATAGACTCCGCCTTCTACACGAGCTACCTTGCCGACAATGTAAAACGGAAGAATTGAGATAAAACCGACGACACAAGCAGCAAAATATGCAACCCATGTGCTTTTACCGGCTAGTCCTACTGCATAGCCTAAGGTGCTGAAAACACCTGCACCGATTACATTGCCGATGGCTAAGAAGAACAGTTCCCATCTGTTCAAGCCCTTACGCTTTACAGGCGTAGATTGGCTTTTTTCATTTAATGACATAAGACATTCTCCTTTCCCTTACGGTATTTTTTACTTTATTACCGTTGCTGATTTGTTGTTGCGCTTGTTTTGTTCGATCTGCTGTGGATTAAAGTGGATTCCCTATAGATGAGTTGCGAGAGGATTCCGCCGAAACGCAGAATCAAACCTAAAACTATACGCTCTTGGAGAAATTTTAACATAATATAAAATGAAGGAGAAATAGTTAATTAATATATCAATCTCATAAGTTCGGTTTATATATTTGTCAGAATTATAATGTTATTATTCATTTATTATATATGTTGACAAATTCTTTCATGCTATTCTACTATACTAATTAATGCGAGCAGGATGAGTTTTTGCCGAAACAGTTATGGAAATTTAGAGAGATGATTCATTGATTTTTTAGGAGGCACTTTATGTCCGGTAGAAACATCAAATATCTAGATCTTCGCCAGGTATATTCCATCCGCGGCTACCCTGCCGTTGAAGCTGTGGTCGTCACAGAGAATGGCGCTGAAGGCAGAGCCATATGTGCCACAGGTGTCTCTGTTGGTACCCACGAAATACCTTTTAAATATGACGGTGGAACGAAATTTAACGGTCGCGGTACCACAAAGACAGCGGCATATGCAAAGGAAGTGCTTACTCCGCTTTTGCTGGGACAAGATGCGGCAGTGCAACAACATATTGACAACATTATGCTGGAGTTTGGCAAGGATATCGTTGGAGGTAATGCTACTGCTGCAGTTTCCGCGGCGGTCTTAAAGGCTGGTGCCGCTTCCTTAGGGATTCCTTTGTACCAGCACATCGGAGGAGCCAGAGCCAGAACACTTCCAGTGCCTGGCACGCTTCTATGCTTCGTACAACGACTCTATAATGAGGGGCCAACCACAAACAAACCTACCTACTCTTATCTCGCCTATGATTTTGACACATTTGAGGAGGCTTCGTACGCTCTGTGGGTATGCCTGAATGGTTTTGAGAAGAAAGTCAAAGAGAAATGGGGGCTGGTGTCCGGTTTTATTCCCGGGATGTTTGCTATTCCCATGGGCTGCATTAAGAGTGACGAGGAGATTTGGGCGCTTGCTACCGAAAATATCATTCAATGTGGCTATGAGGGAAAGGTTGGTATTCAAGTGGATGTGGCCTCAGATTCCTACTATGACCACGATACGAAGATCTATGAAGGGCTCTTCGAACCAGGCAGACGCGACCGCGACGAGCAGATAGAGTTCCTCTGTAAGATGGTTCGCAAGTATCCTTTTGTCTGCCTAGAAGATCCGCTTTACGAGGATGATTTTGAGGGCACTGCCATCTTGACTCAGAAAGTAGATATTCAGATTGTAGGCGATGATTTGTTCACTACCAACAGCGCTAGAGTTAAAGAGGGTGCTGCTGTAGGTGCTGCCAACTGTGTTCTTCTGAAAGTTAATCAGATTGGCACTATCTCTGAGGCATTGGATATGGTTCAGGTAGCTTATGACAACGGCTACAATATCATGCCCTGCATGAGCCGGGGCGAAGGTGTGGAAATCTGTGATTATTCCGTAGGTATCAACGCCGGATCCATTCGTGAATCTGGATTAGGCGACTACGGCAACAGATTCTTAGAGATTGAGCGCGAACTTGGTAACAGGGCCCACTTTGCAGGCAAAAGAGGATTGATGGGAAAACGCTTTCGTTGATTTCACAAAAGTGGAAAGGACAGGTGCATTATGGAAAGAATTCTGAACAAAGAACAGCTGACTAACCACGGGAATAAAGCGCTGAGAAAAGATGTATGTGAGATTCTTGAGGCCGGAATGCAGGCCGCCAACCCCTACAATAATATGATGAAGCTGATCTCCTTGGATGGCGACAGACTCACCATAGGCAATACAGACTATGAACCTATTGGGGCTCCCCGCACCGGCAGCGATACCTTTCTTCTGGGCAAGGATATCGACAGAGTTTTTGTGGTGGGCGCCGGCAAAGGTATCCAGTACGCGGCCAAGGCTCTGGAGGATATTCTCGGAGACTGGTTGAACGGAGGGTTCGTGATCGTTAAACACGGAGACGGTGTAATTTTGGAAAAGATAAAAGTATCTTTCGGTGGTCACCCCATTCCCGACCAATTTTGTGTGGATTCTTGTAACGGATTACTGGAGTATATAAAGAGTTTATCCTTGACCAGTCGGGATCTTGTGATCACCCTCACAGGAAACGGTATGTCCTCCTTACTTAGCTGTCCTGTGGATGAGGTTTCGCTTGCCGCAGTACAAGATGTTGTACGCATCATGCAGATTGAAAAAGGATTAAATACCCTTATAGTTAGTGCCATCCGCAATCAGCTAGATAAGCTTAAGGGGGGGCGTATCTCAAGATATATCCATCCTGCAAAGATGGTACACGCATTGCTCATCGACTGTAATTACCGCAATTGCAAAATGCCCGGTTATGCAGGTCTCACTCGAGGTAATTTTTGGCTTCACTTTTTGCCCGAAAACGGTACCGCCCAAGAAGCGATCCAGATCATGAAAATCTATGATGTCTGGGATGAGGTGGATGAGAGTGTTCGTACTTACCTTACCGGAGCGGCAAAGAATAATCCCACACTGACCGCAGAAGAATTCGAACAAATGGATACGCGAATTTATGGAATCATGCCCGAGAAGGGAAGTTTTGTGAACGTAGCTATGGAAAAAGCGAGGGAGCTTGGATACACACCTTATCTGGTGGACAAGAACTTTGGCTTAGAATCTTCTCAGATCGGATGGTTTATGGCCAACATGGCTATGAACAGCGACGACGATGACATGCCTTTCAAAGCTCCATGCGCGCTGTTCAGAACGGGTGAAACAGTGGTTACCGTGGGTAAAAGCGACGGCGTGGGTGGCCGCAACCAAGAGTTTGCTATAATGGCCGGCCTGAGACTTGCAGGAAGGGAAAGAATAGCTGTAGGTGCTGTGGATACAGACGGCACGGATGGCCCTGGCGGTGTTTTCGACGAGGAGGCTGCAGCTCAGGGAATCAAATGTCTAGCTGGCGGTATCTGTGATGGGTATACCTTCCAAGAGGCTCGTGAGCAAGGCATCGATCTGGATGAGGTGTTGCGCAATCATGACACTTCTGCTGCTTTGTGGAAACTAGACAGCGGAGTGGTGGCAACCCAGAATATTAGTTTACAAGATCTCTGTGTAGTACTGGTGCAGGGAAAGGAAGCCTAATATTTAAATGGCTCCGGGCGATAGAAAACCCGGAGCCATCCTTCCATTCAATAATAGAGTCGATTTTTGATTTATCGAATCATTCAAAAAATTTCCATTGTGGTCTTTAATGAATTCGATGAAATGTTTGATCTTATGTTTTCACTATCTTATTCATCAATAATAATGCAAACCGTGATCCAACTGCAGATACACGTCCGGTTTTTCCATGTAAATTATACTCAGGATCTTCATGTGATCGACGTCCTTCTATGTGGGAATACCCAAAATATCAAAACTGTTATAGCCATTGTTATGATATCGTCTTTATTGTATAGCTACATATGTAACCGATGAACAATAATCCCCTATGCTAAAATTTCTATAAAAGGAAAAAATTGTTATACGATCTTTTCTCAGACATTATAGTAGGAGGTTAATCACTATGAAAAAAATCTTGATCTACACGATGGAAGGCAA